>JBCBOC010000122.1:0-8104 GCA_039821475.1 Cyanobacteria bacterium J06632_22
CTATCAAAGATTGGCGATAAGGGACTCTTCACCCAGGAATTGGAAAATGACATGCTCGACGGCACCATTGACTTTGCGGTTCACTCCCTCAAAGACCTGCCGACCCGTCTGCCTGAGGGATTGATGCTGGGCTGTGTGACCGAGCGCGAAGATCCAGCCGATGCCCTAGTGGTTCACGAGAAGCATCAGGACAAGCAGCTGGATACCCTACCTGAGGGGGCCGTCATTGGTACCTCGTCGCTGCGGCGATTGGCCCAGCTGCGGCACCACTATCCTCACTTCACCTTTAAAGATATTCGCGGCAATCTGAACACCCGGCTGCGCAAGCTGGACGAGGGTCAGTACGATGCCATCATTCTGGCGGTGGCTGGCCTGCAGCGGTTGGGGATGGGCGAACGGGTGCACCAAACTCTGCCGCCCGAAATCTCCTTGCATGCTGTAGGGCAGGGCGCGCTGGGCATCGAATGCCGCAGCAGCGATGATGACATTTTGGCCGTGATTAAAACACTAGAGCATGTGCCCACTGCGGACCGCTGCTACGCTGAGCGGGCTTTTTTGCGGGAGTTGGAGGGCGGCTGCCAGGTGCCTATTGGTGTGAATACCACTATTGATGGAGACCAACTTACCCTGGTGGGAATTGTGGCCAGTCTCGACGGTCAGCAGCTAATTAAAGACACCATCAGCGGCCCCCGAGCCAATGCTGAACAAATGGGGACAGACTTGGCCAAGCGGGTTAAGGCTGCCGGTGCCCAAACCATTTTGGATGCGATCGCAGCCGAGTCCCGATAGCCCAGACGGTAACCTCCGAGACTAGGCAGAAGTGCGGTGCCCCTCTAGACTGATTTGAGGTGTGACGCACATTTACTCTAGGCAGGGCGGCAATGCGGATTTTATTTGTGGCAGCAGAAGCGGCCCCGATGGCTAAGGTCGGCGGCATGGCTGACGTTGTGGGAACATTGCCCAAGATTTTGCGGAAAATGGGCCATGATGTTCGCGTCTTTATGCCCTACTACGGTGGTCTGGCGGAGAAAATTGACGTCCCTGGCGAGCCCGTGTGGTGGGGTTACGCCATGTTTAACGACTTTGCGGTGTACGAAAGTCGCCTGCCTGATTCGGATGTGCCCCTATATTTAATGGGGCATCCTGTCTTTGACCCGGATCGCATTTACGGTGGCGAAGACGAGGACTGGCGCTTCACCTTCTTTGCCAATGGGGCCGCTGAGTTCGCTTGGAACCACTGGAAGCCCGAGGTGATGCACTGCCACGACTGGCATACCGGCATGATTCCGGTGTGGATGCATCAGTCGCCGGATATTTCGACCGTATTTACCATTCATAACTTGGCTTATCAAGGCCCCTGGCGTTGGAAGCTGGAGCGCATTACCTGGTGTCCTTGGTATATGCAGGGGGACAATACCCTGGCCGCAGCGCTACTCTATGCCGATCGGGTGAATGCTGTTTCACCGACCTATGCGCAACAGATTCAAACCGAAGAATACGGCGAGAAAATGGAGGGGCTGCTGTCCTACGTGAGCGGTAAGCTCAGCGGCATTGTTAACGGCATTGATATGGATTACTTCAATCCAACCACCGATCAGTATCTGGCCAAAACCTACGATGCCAACACCCTTGAAAATCGTGCCGAGAACAAACTGGCTCTGCAAAAGGAGATGGGACTGGAAGAACGGTCCGACGCCTTTTTGATTGGGATGGTGAGCCGTTTGGTGGATCAGAAGGGCATTGACCTGATTTTGCAAACAATGGATCGGTTCTTGGCCTACACCGATTCACAGTTTGTCCTATTGGGGACGGGGGCACGTTATTACGAGACCCAGCTGTGGGAATTGGCCAACCGTCATCCTGGACGAGTGTCTGTGTACCTGATGTACGGCGAGAATGTGGCCCACCGCATCTACGGCGGCTCCGATGCCTTTTTAATGCCCTCTAAGTTTGAGCCCTGCGGCATTAGCCAGCTGATTGCCATGCGTTATGGTTGTGTCCCGATTGTGCGGCGCACCGGTGGCTTGGTCGATACAGTCAGTCACCATAACCCTGTCGAGAGTACGGGGACCGGCTACTGCTTTGACCGTTACGAGCCGCTAGATCTGTTCACTTGTATGGTGCGAGCCTCCGAAGGCTATACCTACAAACCTTTTTGGCAACAGCTCCAGCAGCGGGCTATGGAACAGGACCTGAGCTGGGAGAAGTCTGCGGTGGAGTACATTAAGCTTTACAGCGATCTGCGGGGTGTGCCGGTCCAGTTGCCTGCGACGGTCGCTTAGTGACGTCGCTTAGTGACTCGGTGACGCGTCTAGCACTCGTAGGGCGATAGTCCCACCTTGTGCCTCGAACAGCACCCCCATTAAGGGGGGCGGGGTATGGGTCGTTCATTATGGGGTAGATGAGAGTAAGTCGCCCATGAGCGTAATTAGCTTTTGTTGTTGTGTTTGGGTTCCCACGGTAATTCTTATTTTGTCGTCTAGTCTGGGCTGGTTGAAATACCGCACGAGAATATGCTGCTCCTTAAGCTGTTGGCAGAGCTGTTCCGCGGGCTGATGAGGGGGCGTGGCGAGAACAAAGTTTCCCTGGGATGGGAGAACCTTGAATCCGAGGGTGGTTAGTGCGGTTTTAAGCTGCTTTCGGGACTGTCTGACCTTTTCTGCGCAGGCGTTCTTGTAGGGCTGATCAAACATGGCGGCGGTGCCCACCAGCGTTGCGATCGCATCTACGTTATAGCTGTCTTTCACCTTAAACAGTCCCGATAACAGATCCGGATTCGCCACGGCAAACCCCAGACGCAGGCCCGCGAGGCTATATCCCTTCGACATCGTTCGTAGGACCATCACATTTTTCAACTCGCGCACCAGCGGCAGTGCGGTGGCTGGGCCATCGGCAAAGTCGATATAGGCTTCGTCTACAACAACAAGGCCCGCTGTCTGTTGGGCCAAGGCCCGCAGGCTGTCTAGCGGCACAACATGGCCGGTGGGGCTGTTGGGTGAGGCAATAAACGTGATGGCTGCTGGGGCTGCTACCAAGGCATCAACGGGCAAGGTAAAGTCTTCAGGATAGGGAATCTCAATGACCTCAGTCGGCTGAATGGCAGCCAGAACGCGATAGAGGGTGTAAGTCGGCGTGGGGTACACCAGACGACGGTGCTTGCCTTCTGTGACAGCCCGAATGATGACATTCAGCAGCTCGTCACTGCCATTGCCCACCATCACCCAGTCAGCGGGCACGTCCAGCACCTCGCTCACGGCCTGACGAAAATCCTGGGCGTAGGCGTTGGGGTAGCGGCGCAGCCATTCTGGGTCTAGATGCCGCAGTACCTCGACCGCCTTGGGCGAGGGCGGATATGGGTTTTCGTTGGTGTTGAGCTTAATAAAGGGCGTATCGGGTTTGGGCTGCTCACCGGGGGTGTAGCCCGTCATGACGTCAATGGCGGGGCGAAAGTAGCTCATCGCTTAGTTCGAAACACTATGGACCGGCAAAAATAGCAGATTCTAGATCCTGACGACTCAACGAATACTTAAAGCTGCGCTGTACGTCTCGTCCGTCGTCGCTAGCGCCCAGGTAGCGGACGACAATGGCGTCAACATCTAGGCTCAGCTCGGCTTTCCAGTCAAACTTTTCGAGGGTCCAGCGGTTGAGTTCGCTGGGGTCCTGATGGCAACCCTGCTGGACGAGCCACGCTTCGATGTCGGGTAGAGGGTGGTTGTAGAGGGGGGTGTCGGCGGCGGGTAAAGACATAAAGGCAAGGGAGAGGAGATTGCGGCGGCGCGTTAGAACGAAAAGGGTAAGGCGGCTTTGAGCCGATCTATCCAGTGGGGGAGCTGGGTTTGGATATAGGTGACGACCTCGGTGCGGCTGAAACTGACGGTGATGTCGCCTTTGGTGTAACTGATGACAATGACCAAGGCCAGGCAGCCAATAAAGGTAACGCCCAGTAAAAATAACGCAAAAATCTCTCCTGCGGAGAGGGGCCGATCGGTCGGGTCAATGTACAGGTGGCGAGAGGTGAAGGGCTTGTTGGCGGAAACAGGCGTATCTAGATCTTTGGGGGCCTGGGAGACATAGAAGCGGGAGAAGCCGATTTCCTGATCGTAGGCAAAGCGCTTTTCGGGGCTGCTCAGGGTGGCATAGGCTTCGTTGAGGTGTTGGAATTCGACCGTTGCGATCGCACTGGGTAATTCCGTTGTGTCGGGGTGGTACAGCTTGCTCATGTCCCGAAAGGCCCGACGAATTTGCTGCACCGACGCCGTGGGCTGAATGCCCAGCCGCTCGTAATGGTTTTTGGGCGCGCTTTTAGGGGCGGTATTTGGGGGGTTGGCCTCGGTGCGTTGCTGTGGTGGACTGTCTGTCATGGTGATAGGCCTCCCTACGCCGTTTCCCAAGTGAGTCCGTCACCCCGGGTCAGCCGAATCTGCGCCAGGGTAAACACGACTGGAATGACTCGCGTGTAGTTGGTGGCAATCGCTCTCCAGCCCAAGTCGGCAAAGAACCAGGCCCACATGGCTGGACCCAGTACCGTAAAAATGCCTCTCACGGCGCCGTACCGGGCGGCATTGAGCGCCATGCCGCGGGCGGCTACCTGCTGTGCGGCTCGTCGTTGAACCATGCTGGCAGCCCCTCGCATGCCCTGCTGTGCCAACTGGTAGCGCGCCATCTGTACGGCGAACTGTTTGGTGATTTGCTTCAGCAGCAACGGGCGAACCACAGCCCCCATGGCGAGGGCACTGCTGCCCTTGAGGACGAGGTCCAGTGGATGCTTTTGCAGTTGGGGCGACAACTGCCGAAATGGCTCCATGGAAACGAGGGCGGTGCGCACCTGCTTTTGTAGGGCGGCCTGCTCCTGCTTCGACATGCGGTTCCAGGTCTTGTCGAGTAGGGCCAAAAACAGTTCGGACTCTAGATCGTCAGTCGACCAGCTGTCCAGATATTTGACCTTGAGCTGGCGACAGATTTGCAACAAAATTTGCCGATAGGGCAGCACCTGAGCCTGCCCTCGCAAGACGGTAAAGCCATCCGCAGCCAGGTAGCGCACCCTTTTGTCGAGCTGGTCGAGCCATTGGTTGCGATCGCGACTCTGCACGGCGGTTGGATCCGGCGTATATAAATAGTCCAACGGGTTAAACCGCGGTCGAAACAGGATTTCGGTCATGGCCCGCAGTTCGTCGTCCGTTGCCAGTTCTAGACCGCTTCTGAGTTCGTCTACCACGCGCATAGGTCCATTGCGTCTTTCTTATATTAAGGATTTGCGGCAGGGGTTGCAGGGGAAAATGATTAGGCGGTGAGGCAGTGAGGTGCTGCGGTGGGTTTAGAGACGGTCATTATTGGGGCAGGGCTAGCGGGAATGACCTGTGCGCGGGCCTTGCAGGCTGCGGGGCACCCGGTGGTGCTGTTGGATAAATCGCGGGGTGTCGGCGGGCGGTTGGCCACGCGACGGTTACACGGCACCCATGCAGACCATGGGTTTCGGGTGTGGGCACCGGAGCATCCTGAGTTACAGAAATTGACCCATGAGCTGGTGGCGGCCGGGGTGCTGCAGCCGTGGGGTGAAGGGTATGCGGCGAAGGATGGGGGAAATGCGATCGCAAAATACCTCGCCCGCAACCTCAAGATTCACCGCCAGCACCGTGTCGTCCGGTTAGACGCAGTGGGGCAACACTGGCAGATCGCATCTGAAGTTGCCAATACAACTACTTTGCAGCGGATGTCGGCTGATCAGGTGGTTTTGGCCCTGCCAGCGCCTCAAACGGTAGACTTACTGGCGGCATCGGGGTTTTCTGATGCCGCGACCGAACCCCTTCGTCAGGTGACATATGCCCCTTGCGTTACGGTCATGGCAGGGTATAAAACCCCCCTTGCCGGGTGGCCCGATCAGCCCTGGATGGTGCCCCCCGGCGACTCGCCGATTCAGTCGCTGATTTTAGATAGCCGTAAACGGCAACAACCGTCCCCAGCCGTGGTGGTGATTCACAGTACCGGCGAGTTTGCGACGGGCACCCTGAGCACTGACCGTAACCAGCTTGAGCCTATTGCCCATCAACTGATTCAAGCGGCCACAACGCTAGTGCCAGCCCTAGTGCAACCCGACTGGATGCAGGTCCACCGTTGGCGTTATGCCTTCGTGACCCGACCTCACAGCGCCTCTTGGGTCACCCTGCCTAGATCCGTCACGTCAGCATCAGCGGCCCGCTCTATACTCTGCTGCGGCGACTGGTGCCAGCTCAAACCCTATCAAAACCTAGATGCCGCCTATGCCTCGGGGCAGGCGACGGCCCTGCAGATCTGTAACCTTCTCTAAAGAAGCATGTCATACCGATGGCGTTGGGTATCGTTCGCTACCCTTCGAGTTAGCTTGGGAGATGGTTGACGTTGACATGTCCTCTCTCTTTGAACTTGCCCATCATGAGTACATCTGTGCAGCCCGCTGCTAAACCCGAGGCATCTAGTGCCAGCTCGACTGGGGGTGCCCCCACCCTAGGCGACTTTGCCAATGGTGTGATCTACAAGCAGGTCAAAAAGGCGCTATCTCCCCGTAAGCAGGTGCTACAAGACACCCAGCCCGAAGCGCTGCATCAGATGCGGGTGGGCTATCGGCGGGTGCAATCGGCGGTGGCCGTATTTGGCTGCGTGCTTAAGGTGCCTAAGGCGACTACCCTAGGCCACATGGATGACGGCATTCGGCGGCTGGGGCGTGTGCGTGATCTAGACGTACTCCAGCAGTGGCTAAACCAGCACCTACCCCAAGATGCGCTCTCTGAATCTGAAGCCCTAGCCCTAGCGACAGTGCAGCAACAGCTGGCCAAGGTGCGCAAACGCCAGTTCAATCGACTGCGAAAATATCTTAAGAGTGACGACTATAAAACCTTGGCTGACCGGCTGAATCGCTGGGCCGCAGATCCCCAGCACCGCCCCCCAGCGCAGGTGCCCCTATCGCTGGTACTGCCGGATCTGATACTGCCCCAACTGAGCGATCTGTTGCAGCATCCCGGTTGGCTGGTCGGTACCCGACTCGACAAATCGGGCTTACTGAAGCCCATGCGCCGCATGAGCCTAGTTCGCATCAACGATTGCCTCGCCGAGCAGGGCACGCACCTCCACGACTTGCGTAAACAGGTGAAGCGACTGCGCTACGAGCTGGAGTTCTTGGCCCCGACGGAGCTGGGGACAGCTTTGGCTGACCAGGTGACGGCACTCCGGCAGCTCCAGTCCACCCTGGGTACTTTGCAGGACGAGACTATTCTCAGCCGGTTGCTGGTCAAAAGCCTCGGTGACGACTGGGCCAGTCAGCTCCCGACCCTGGTCAAAGCGCTAGAGCAGGAGCGGCGACAGGCTTGGAAAGATTGGCAAAAGCAACAGGCCCAATATCTAGACCCGACGTTTCGGCAGCAGCTCCGACAACAGGTCATATTGCGTTCGTCGACTTGTTAAGGACAGTTCCTGGCGCTGACAGCGGTTTAGGGCAAGGGGAAAAGCCGCAAGGACAAGGGGAAAAGACGGTAGATTGCTAGCCTCGGTTTGGAATCCGGATTAGATTAAAGGCGTATATCCCTTCACCTTTTTCCCTTGTCCCATGTCCATCACTGCCACCCAAACTGTACAGCTTGGCTCCTCAGGCCCCACCGTCCCTGCGCTGGGTATCGGCACTTGGTCCTGGGGAGATTCTCTCTTTTGGCAGTATGGTAAAGATTATGGTGCCGACGAGGTCAAGCAAGCGTTTGATACTGCGATGACGGCAGGGGTCAACTTTTTCGACACGGCTGAGGTGTATGGCCTGGGAGAGTCAGAAAAGCTATTGGGGCAGTTTATGCAGGCTTCAGAGCAGCCCGCCATCATCGCGACCAAATACTTTCCGGTGCCCTGGCGGGTCTTTGCCAATTCTGTTACCGATGCGCTAACCGCTAGTCTCAAGCGGCTGCAGGTGCCGAGCATTGCGCTGTACCAGGTGCACCAACCCTTCGACTTTTTGATGGGCCAAAAGGCCTTATTGAATGCCCTGGCTGACGAGGTGCAGCCAGCACACCGTTGTTCTCAACGTTGCGGTGCAAAAGAGAATACTGCATCTGGTTCACCGCTAAGGGAATGCCCCGCTCAGCCAAAA
>JBCBOC010000055.1:0-10917 GCA_039821475.1 Cyanobacteria bacterium J06632_22
AGTGGCACGCAACCGCGCACAAACGTTTGTGGCGGTTGCTATAACATTTACAGCAGTCGAATTCGCAGCACAGACAATGGCATCACAGCCTAACCTTATCTCCAAGGATAAGGCGGCCGTAACAGCCAGACCTACAGTAGCGATCGCACATCGGCAACTTGGCCGGCAATGGCTGCCGACACCACCATGGCAGGGCTCATCAGCAGCGTCCGTCCCGATGCCGAGCCCTGCCGCCCCTTAAAGTTGCGATTAGACGAGGACGCACTGAGCTGCTGACCTTCCAGCTTGTCGGGGTTCATGGCCAGGCACATGGAGCAACCGGGTTCACGCCACTCGAATCCTGCCTCCGTAAAAATGGTATTGAGCTGCTCTGCTTCAGCCTGCTGCTTCACCTGCTCTGAGCCGGGTACAACAAAGGCTTTGACGCCCTCTGCCACATGATGCCCCTTGGCAAATCGAGCCGCTTCACGCAGGTCACTCAATCGGCCATTCGTGCAACTGCCAATGAAGCACACGTCCACCTTAGTCCCCAAAATGGGCTGCCCCGGCTGCAGATCCATGTAGGCATAGGCTTCTTTAACCAAGGCCTGTTCGTCAGATGGGACCTGCTCGAGCGTGGGGATTGATTCATCGACACCGATGCCTTGCCCTGGTGTAATCCCCCAAGTAACCGTCGGTGGAATATCCGCAGCGTCGAAGATGACAACGTCATCGTAGGTAGCGTCAACGTCACTGCGCAGACTATTCCACCAGGATACTGCCGTCTCCCAGTCCTGCGGCGCAAAGGGACGGCCTTTCAGGTAGTCATAGGTGACGGCGTCTGGATTTACATAGCCACAGCGAGCGCCCCCTTCAATGGACATATTGCAGAGCGTCATACGCTCCTCCATCGACATGGATTCGATGGCGCTACCCGCATATTCATAGGCATAGCCCACACCACCTTTGACCCCCAACCGACGAATAATGTGGAGGACAACATCCTTGGCATACACGCCTGGGGGAAGGGTGCCATTGACTTCTATGCGACGAACCTTGAGCTTCGCCAGCGCCAGCGTTTGACTGGCCAAGACATCACGCACCTGACTGGTACCAATGCCAAATGCGATCGCACCAAAAGCACCATGGGTTGACGTGTGACTATCGCCACAGGCAATCGTCATGCCCGGTTGGGTAAGCCCCTGTTCGGGTGCTATCACGTGGACAATCCCCTGGCCACCACTCCCCACGTTATAAAACCGAATATTGTGCTCGCGGACATTCTGCTCAAGCGCAGCAATCATCAACTCAGCCAAAGGATCTGCAAAGGGACGCGCCTGATTGTCTGTCGGCACAATATGATCGACCGTCGCCACCGTGCGCTGGGGAAACAGCACCCCCAGACCACGCTCCTTGAGCATGGCAAAGGCTTGAGGACTCGTCACCTCATGGATGAGATGCAGCCCAATAAACAGTTGCGTCTGGCCAGATGGCAGCGTACCAACGGTATGTAAATCCCAAACTTTATCGAAAAGGGTTCCTTGGCTCATAGTGAACAGACCAATGGGCGATTAACTGAATGACTGAGGGCATGCGGAATTGGCTAATCATTCTAACCTATGCTCAGCCAGCCATGACGCCTGCTAAGGAGATGCCGTGGTTCAGTCTGTGGATTCAGTGCGCCACGCAGCTTAGTGAGCGGCCCGAAACACCTCAAAGATTTCACGACAGCATTGCTTAAGCTGATGAGCCTGCTTTGCCATCGGCACCTCTTCACCCTCGCAGTGCCAGTCATCAATCGTCGACAGCTGCCAACGCTGCCCACGATGATCGAAGCCAGCGACTTCCACACCGATTACCCGATACCTGGAAACGTCAGCGGCAGCAGTCGTTTCAGCATCGCCATCGGGCCTATCCTGACCGGCGTCTGTGTCATCAAAGGCACTCAGATCACAAAAGCGGATCTGTACCAGCAGACTGCGACACTTAAAAGAACGACTCACACCAGGGAAATGAAATCCAATATCAATGGAGTCGGGATCAATCAGCCCCCGTGTCTGGGGATCGTTAGTCCATGGCTTAAGATCGGCACGCAGATCGGGCACACCAGCCTTCATAAGGCGGACCACTGCGGCGATCTTACTGGCAAATTCAATGCTGCTAGCCTGTTCTGCTGCGTTCACGCGTTAACCCTAGCTCTGCCTTGGATTGTTGAAAGGCCTGACCAAACGTATTACCCCAATAAAAAGGAACCATAGCCGTCCGACGCTAGGCGTTGACATCAATCCAATGTCCTCAGATTAACCGATGGACAGAGGAAAAGTGTTTGTTCTGTACAGAAACACAAGGCTAAAGGATTTGTTTGAGATTTTATTGCGTTCGTCCAGTGGTGGGCTACCTCGTCAGTCAGATCAGGACAAGGCAGCCCACTACTCTGCTTTGCATTTAGCACAATAACAACGGACTTAATTTTTCCAGCCGTTCCACTGGAAACTGCCCGATAAACCGTAGCAACACAACACAGCAGAACCGCTAGATGACATCACCGTAGGCGGCCTGACAGGTTTCGATCAGTCGATGATCGTTCTCGCTCAACTGTTCCAACTGTTGGAAACCCGATAGAGAAAACGCGGAAACCTCACCAGTACTGGCAATGAGGGTGTCCTGGGTCAAGGCTAAAGCGTACGCATACTGCTCTTGTGAATAGCTATCGGTGATGGTTAGCGCCAGCTCGGTGCTCCCCATTTGCCCCTGTACACAGTCAAAAGACGAGTGCGGCATATAGAATGCGCCCGTGACAAGACCGGCTTGGAGCTCAAATACAAAGTAAGCCGTTGCCAGCTGATCGGCTACTGGCTGCTCCCCGAACAAGTAAAAACCATCCGCTGGCAAGACAGGCGCTTCAGCCAGTAGCGGCTGGACTGGTGTTGCAACGGCACTCGATGAGATATCAGTTCCCGGATCAGCCTGCGCAGGCTGCGCGATCCCCAGGGATCCAGTTAAGACCACGCCAGCCACAGCACTGGCACAGGCGGATCGATTAAAGCGGGTCATTACTCGGGTCATGATATCTCACCTCACATTGAGAGCCGACTCATCAACATCAGCACTGATGCGACAATGGCCATCTATATCTAGCCTAAAGCAGTCGCAGAGCGGACATGTCCGCCACAGTTAGCCCGTAACATCTCTTTTCAAAGCATGCTGTCAAGGCCGGTAGCACCACAATCAAACTGGCAGTCTGGCTGAGATCCCATCGCGTTCACCCCCACGGAGACGATGAACGACGAGTAGAGAGCTCGATACGAAAAATTTCAATCAGCCATCGCATCGATTGAAGCCAATGGTCTAACAGGTGTTACAGAACCCTTGCCACCGATTCCGCACACTCGCCCACATTTGAGGGACATTCAGAAATGTCCCGTTTAACGCCCCTCACACGCTTATAGCACCAAGCCCAAGCAGACAACGCAATCGGCACAGTAATTCGGCACAGTAGTAATGAATGGCACTGAGCGAATTATGCTGGATGTGGATCTATCGCTTCACCGCCTGCCCTAGGCATTTGTTTTCACATTAGGACATCCCTCATCGTCAAACATCCCTCAAGCGAAAGAACGGCTTATAGACTCAGCCTGTAGCCACTACAGACCACCAAACGGTAGTCACACATCAATTCGTCACGATCAGGCCCAAAATATTATGAAATAATGGGTTATTTTTATTTATGTGTAGTGAAAGACAGGTTAGCGATGGGCCGCCGCCAATGGTGAGTCATTCAAGTTGATGCACACGTCTCCCCCCCTATCTTTTCTCCTGTTCGTGAAGCGACGCTCTCGTGCAGTCAGAAAGATCCGGCAGATTCAGCAATGCCTACAACGACTAGCGACATCGCTGCCGTTCGAGCTTGAGGTGGTTGACGTTCGAGAGCAACCTTATCTGGTTGAATATTTTCGGTTAGTCGCAACCCCAGCGCTGGTGAGAGTATCAGACGTAGGGAATCAAGTACTTGCGGGGGACGATATTGTCTCCCAGGTTGAGTATTGGTGGCCCCGCTGGCAGCAAGAGCAAGAAAAGCATGACGATCAGGACAATCCAACCGATCCAACATCTGATGTGGTAGCTCAGCTAAAGTCCTTGGCATTGGACGGGCCCGCCCTTCAAAAAGTAGACCCGCAGAAAGTAGACCCGCAGACACTCAACGAGCAGACGCCAGATAACCAGAGCGTCGTGTCCCCAGCACCATCGGTTCGACCACCCAAGAGGCATGCCGCCCCAGCATCTACCGTCGAGCCCGCTGCTATCGCCCAGACGCAAGACCCAACATCACCGCCGCCAAGTCTTTCGCCGACAGATCCCCCGACAAGCCCCAGCAGCGAGACCGATAGGGCCTCAGAAACGACACGGCCAGCCAGTGCAATCAGTCGCTCTATCGACATCCTGCGGCTTTCCGATGAGATTTTTCAACTTAAGCAAACACAAGAAGAGCTAGAGGCGCAGCTTGCGTTCAAAGATCGCATCATCGCCATGATGGCCCATGATTTACGCAACCCGCTGACGGCAGCGTCCATTGCCATTGACACGCTGGAGATGGGGTATAACCCCGACCGTCCAGCGAATGTACCCATGCGACCCAAGCTGACAATTCAGCTCCTCAAGAATGCTAAGGCCCAGATCCGAACTATCGATAGGATGATCACAGACATCCTGCAAACGGCTCGACGTGCGGACGGTGCCATGCGCATTCAGCCACAGCCTACGGAGCTCAGACCACTATGTCTGATGGCACTGGAATCTGTAGAGGCTAAGATCAAAGCAAAGCAACAGGCTACCGAGGTCGATATCCCCCAGGATTTACCCCAGATCTATGTCGATGCCGAGCAAATTCGGCGACTGATGACAAACTTGCTAGACAATGCGGTCAAATATACGCCCACCCATGGGGTTATCAAGCTGACGGCGCTACACCGCACGACACAGCAGGTACAAATCAGTATCCAGGATACGGGCCCAGGCATTCCCGAGAGTAAACAGGCACAGATTTTTGAAGAGCGGTTTCGTCTTCAACGCGATCAGCAGGAGGATGGCTACGGCATCGGATTAGCGCTATGTCGTCGGATCGTACAGGCGCACTTTGGAAAACTCTGGGTGGACTCCACTCCCGGTGAAGGCAGTACCTTCCATGTCGTATTGCCGGTCTATCGCAAATTACCCTCTGGAGAATAGCGCGCTAGAGTAGCACGCTTGGAGTGAGAGAAACATCACCAGAAGCTTTGCTAGATGAAACTTGAAATAAAGGGCCTTTAGATAGGCGGCAACTTGGGGCTATCAACTATTGCCGAGACGGGCTTTCATGGCCGCTAACTCATCGTCAACATTGCCCTGTTCCAAGTCGGCAAATCGCTTTTCTAACTGCCCATTTTCTGAGAGTGCGTTGACTTCGGCAATCGCATCTGACTGAGCCTCGAGCGCTACGATCTTGTCTTCGATACGACTGAAGGCGCCCATACTCCCATCCATCTGTCCCATCATCTCGTTGAGACGTTGACTCGCCTGGGCCGACCGAGATCGTGCAATAAACATGTCCTTCTTAGTGCGAGCCTCAGCGAGCTTGGCCTCCAGCTTGCGCATATTCGCTTTCATCTTCTGCACGATCTGACGCTGCTGCTGCTGCTGCTCAGCCATCACCCGAGCCGTTTCCAAATAAGGCTGACGACGGGTTAACGCCGCCCGAGCCGTTTCATCATCCCCCTTGTTGAGCGCCAGCTGAGCCCGGTTGTACCACTCTTGAGCCGTTGCAACCGCTTGGGCCTGCTGACGTTCCGTCCGCTTCTGGGTTGCGATCGCCTGGGCCACACTTTGGCGAATCTGAATCAGATCTCCCTGCATATCGGCAACCGTCTGCTCCAAGAGACGCTCTGGATCTTCGGCCCCACTGATCGCCGACGTTAAACTGGCCCGAACCACTCGAAAAACCCGATCTAACAGCCCCATAGTGTTTTCACCAGTATGCTGACCTGCCCCTGAAGCATAACAGGCAGCCCAATAAGCCCTAGAATGAGCTTTCTACTATTCGTCTGTCGGTCCATAGAGTTGGACCGTTAACCCACGCTGTTGTAGCTCACTGATTTGCGCCTCGGCACTGGCTTGGTTATCAAAAGCCGCCATCTGAATATACGCACCATCGCTAAAGTTACGAACAAACGCATCACTCACGACCTCGCGGGCCGTCGCCAGAGAGGCATCCCCAGTGAAACCGGTCACCACGTAATAGTTGCCGCCGGTCGCAGCAGCTGGGTTCGGGGTCGTTGAAGTCGCTGGAGCAGGCGCAGCAGTTCCTGCGGAAGGCGTCGCGCCTGCTGAGGGTGTCGTCGCAGGCACAGGGGTATCGGACGTTGTAGCAGGCGACGGCGCTGTCGCAGGCGTTGCTGCTGTCGCAGGCGCGGCGGGCGGCGCTGTTGTTGCCTCTGCGGTCGGCGTAGGTAGGGTCCCATTGGCCGCAGGCGGTAAAACCGTAGGCGTTGTCGAGTCAACGTCCAACGTACTGAGGCGACCCAGATCAAGGTCCACAAACTCCCTAGCCGACAAGTCAGGACCCGGGGGAACGAACTCACGCTGTCCACCCGGTGCCTGCCCACCGGTATTTTGTCCGACATCATTTGGCCCTGCCCCGACACCCGCTTCGGTGTCGGGCGTCGCAAAGCGCGCCGCAAACCAGTTGCGGGCAGGGTCCAAGACGGCGGGATTAATAATGGCATAGCCCACCGCGGAACTCGCCGTTAGTAACAGCAGCAAGGTTCCCAACTTCAATGGCAAGGACGACTGACGGCTATTGGGGTTATAGGGCTTGGGGGGTCGCTCCGTAGGATTGGTGGGCGGCAGTTCCGCCTCATCCGCCAGGCTTTTAAGCAACGCTTCCGAAGACTCCAAATAACCGTCTGGGTCAGCTTGCGTTTCCTGCAGCGTCAGTTCTGGTGAAGTGGCTCGAATATCGGCAGTGTCAGATCCCGGCGTCACGGCATCGTCTGGGAGAAACGCCGTCGTCGACTCAGGCGCAACCTCACTGACCGCCGCGTCATGTTGAGCGGCAGTGTTAGTCGCCATCCCCGCAGCCGCATCAGCCGCTAGCGCTTTAACCGGGTCTGTGCCGTCCGGAGGCGAGGCCAATTGCTCTGTAGAGCGCGGGATAGGATGCCCCGCCTCAGTCAGATCGTCAGCCAAAAGTGCCACGGGTGCAGACTTCTTGAGAAAGGGGTTGGGCGGCGGCGGCGGCGGCACCGGCCGCCCCGGAGGACGAGCTGCCACCTGAGCGGCGGCGACCGGAGCGGCAGACGCACGCTGCGCTGGCACAGAAATCAAATCCAGTGACGGCTTAGCCTGGGTGGGCTGGACACGGCGACTTGGAATCGGGGCCTGTCCCCGCATCTGACGCCGATAGCGCAGTAGCTCGTCATCTAGGTGTACGGTCAAGCTACCTAAAACCCTCGCCAGTTCAGGACGTAGCGGTGACGCCGCAGACTGTCCCCGGGACGATTGCGGTGATGATGGTTGGGATGTTGTCATAGAACCACGCCTCTTCTGACGTCAGACGAATTAGGTGCCGAACTGATTGGGATAACGATAGCGCCAGTGATGCAACTCAAGCCAGGCCATCGTCAAGACGATTGAGGTTAGGCGGCAGACATTAAAGCGATCGGGACTCAAAAACCCAAAATGCTTAACGTTGCAGGCCGCTGTCGCCTGCGACTTGATTGCTATGGCACCATAAAAACTCTCGGATACCCTGAAATCCACTAAAAAGTAACATATAGTCACGGGACACATCCCAGACAGCGCGGTGAATGCCTCGCCACCGCCACGGAAAGTCACAAGGACGTACAGTCAGATCCCCAGACCATGACCTTTGAACCTCTCAAGTCACTGATTGGTAGTTTGGAGCAGCAGCCCCATTGGCAAACCCGCCGACAGTTTTATCAGGTGGTTCAGTATTGGCCTAAGGCGGTTGGCCATCTAGTGGCTCGGCAAACCCGGCCGATGAGTATTCAACGACAGGTGTTGTACGTCAGCGTATCTACAGCAGCCTGGGCCCAAACGCTGACTTTTGAACGGCGACGGATTTTGACCCAGCTCAATGGCTGGCTGACTTGCCCCCTGAGCGATCTCAAGTTTTCGGCGGCTCAGTGGCAGCAGCAGCCTGGCCCACGCCGACGTCCAGATAGCGAATTGCTGCGGCAACATCCTAGCTACGTGCAGCCCTCAGCAGATCCTGATCGCACACCGGAGCCGTCTATTAGTGAGTCACGGGCCAGTACGCAACCGGCCAGTACGCAACCAGCTAGTGCACAACAGGCATTTGCCAATTGGTCCGAGCGGGTGCGGGCTAGCCATACCCAACAGGTGCTCTGTCCAAACTGCAGTTGTCACTGCCCCGCTGGAGAACTGGAGCGTTGGAAAATGTGTGCCCTTTGCGCCACAAAACAATGGCAAATTCGACAACCGCTGGGATAGAAAGCATATACCTTTAGATTGATCCCTAGCCTCGGAAGGGCTCCCTTAGACGATCCCTAAGGCGAATTAATTCATGTTGATTTGTAAAATCAAAAAAGGAAGAAATCCTTAAAATTGTCACTGATTCATGACAGCGTCAACTCAGCCCTGGGCAAGCCCTTGAGTATTTTTGCCGGGCCAGAGAATGCGATCCCGACTACTCCACAATGGCAACGTCGAGCGTTCATTTAACGCGGTTGAACTCAGTTGAGCAGTATGACTTCTACAAACGACGGGACTTCCGTTTGCGGACATTGCCGGTTCTATCACCTCACGGGCAGGCGTGGCGGTGAATGTCATCAGTTCGGTGTGCCTGTGAAGGCCAGTTGGAAAGCCTGTTCTCTAGCTCAGCCGCCGTTTGAAGCACGCAAGCCATGTGCACTTCCCGTCACCGAGGTGCTGGGCGCAGAGGTTTTAAACGAGGCCGTTTGTGGTGCGATCGCACCGTTGCCACTCAGTGCTCAGACTACCGTCCACATCGAACCGAAGATTACCTCCCCGGTGTCTGTATCACGGTCTACCGTGGATGCCGCTAAGGCAGCCACGGGTACTGGCTAAAGTCAGGATCCCGCTTTTCCAAGAAAGCCTGCTTGCCTTCGGCCCCTTCTTCTGTCAAGTAATAGAGCAGTGTGGCATTCCCAGCCAACTCCTGTAGACCCGCCTGGCCATCACAGTCGGCGTTAAACGCAGCTTTCAGGCAACGAATCGCCGTTGGGCTTTTCTGTAAGACCTCTTGAGCCCACTGCACCCCCTCAGCCTCCAGCTGATCCACTGGCACGACATGATTGACCAGCCCCATCGTCAACGCCTGCTGCGCATCATACTGACGACAGAGAAACCAAATTTCCCGGGCTTTTTTCTGGCCCACCACACGAGCCAAGTAGCTCGCCCCAAAGCCACCATCGAAGCTACCGACCTTGGGGCCAGTTTGGCCAAAAATAGCGTTGTCTGCGGCCAAGCTCAAATCACAAATTAGGTGCAGGACATGGCCGCCACCAATGGCGTACCCAGCCACCAGCGCGATCACCACCTTGGGCATAGAACGAATGAGCCGCTGCAGGTCTAGCACGTTTAATCGGGGGACGCCGTCTGCTCCGACGTAGCCGGCTTTACCCCGCACGCTCTGATCGCCTCCGGCACAGAAGGCGTATTTGCCGTCGGTATGCGGCCCTGCCCCCGTGAGCAGGACCACCCCTATGGAAGTGTCTTCCCGCGCATCACAAAAGGCGTCGTACAGTTCGAACACCGTTTTGGGACGGAAGGCATTGCGCTTGTGGGGTCGGTTAATAGTGATTTTAGCGATGCCCCTAGCATCCGGGCCTTGAGCCTTGTGATACAGGATGTCTTCGTAGTCTTTTACCGGGGTCCAGTCAGGGTGTGTCACAGCAGCCTCTCAGTTTGTCAGGGTTAAACCTTGGCCACGTCCAAACCTGACCTTTTCCAGCGGGGCAAGCGATCGGTTTGCCATGGGACGTGGTTTGGCGCGTCAGGAGGGCTATTATCTCAGGCTACTGAGGTTTGAGGAATGCGATCGCAACACCCTCTCATGCGCCTCTGCAACCAAACGTTACAAAACAGCCCCAAAAATGCCACCAAAAGCGGGATTTTGTAGCGGAGAATAAATTTACAGACTCGATTGTATTTCCATGACGTACTACTGGTTCAAGTCCTTTCACATCATCGGTGTGGTGGTGTGGTTTGCCGGACTGTTCTATATTGCTCGGCTGTTCATTTACCACGTTGAAGCGGAAATGGAGCCTGAGGCGGCAAAGGCCGTGCTTAAAAAGCAGTACGAGCTGATGGAAAAGCGGCTGTATAACATCATCACCACCCCGGGCATGGTGTTGACGGTGGTTATGGCCATTGGCCTCCTGTACACCATGCCGGAATACCTCAAGCAAGGCTGGATGCACGCCAAGCTCGGATTGGTGGGGCTATTGCTGGTCTATCACTTCTACTGTGGTCGGCTGATGCGTCAGCTTGAAAGGGGTGAATGTAAGTGGAATAGCAAAGCCCTGCGTGCCTTTAACGAAGCGCCGACGCTACTGCTTTTGGTGATTGTCCTGTTGGTGATTTTCAAAGGCGCATTCCCCACCAGTGCTACAACCTGGCTGATTGCCGGATTGGTGCTGCTGTTTTTGGTCACCATTCAGCTCTACGCGCGCAAGCGTCGACTGGATAAAGAGAAAGAACTTGCCGAAGCGGGCAGTCAGGCGCTGCAGTCGTAGCCACAAAACGTCAACTTTTGTTGATAAGTCAGGACAATTGGGCACTCTAGCGAGGCTATCCGCTACAAGGTTTTCGTCAGCCCATGCGTTTTTCCCTTCGCTTCTGCTGCTTACTATCTGCCAGTGTGTTTGCTGCGCTGGTAGAGCTGGCACTTTCGGCTCA
>JBCBOC010000555.1:0-3469 GCA_039821475.1 Cyanobacteria bacterium J06632_22
CCGATAGCGTTAGAAGAAGGTACAACAGCACCAGAGATGATGTTGTTGCCGTACATCAGGGAGCCTGCAACGGGCTCACGGATGCCGTCGATGTCCACGGGGGGAGCAGCGATGAAGGCAATTACGAAGCAAGCAGTGGCAGCCAGCAGCGTGGGGATCATCAGTACACCAAACCAACCGACATAAAGGCGGTTTTCGGTGCTTGTGATCCACTCGCAGAACTGACCCCACAGGTTGCCGCTTTCGCGACGCTGTAGAGTAGTCGTCATAATGAATGATTCCGTTTTTAAGGTACGTATGGGGCGAACTCGGAGAAATATAATATTCCTCGCTCGCTTGTTTATTAATGTAACGAATGATTCATAATCGCGCAAGGAAATTCTGAAAAGTATTCCCAACTGAATACATTAGTGTGGATTATTCATTGCTTGCTCGGACGCTAGCTGAGTGTTCCTATGGCTTTATCCATTCGTTCCCATCGCCCCGAGGACTTAGAGCCCTTAACTGCCTTATATAACGACTTTATCCGCCATACGCCGATCACCTTTGACCTGACGCCCTACACGCCAGAGCAGCGCCGCCAAAGCTGGTTTGAGCACTATGGGGTCACGGGGCGGTATCGCTTGCTCGTGGCGGTGCTAGATGGGGAATCGGTGGGGTATGCCACCAGCAGTCCCTTTGCGGCTAAGGCTGCTTATCAGACCTCTGTGGAGGTTAGCGTTTATCTACATCCTCGGGCTCAGGGGCAGGGCATTGGGACGCGGCTATATCAAACTCTGTTTGACCAACTGCAAACTGAAGATGTCCATCAGGCCTATGCCGGGATTACCGTGCCAAATCCGGCCTCGATTGCCCTGCATCAGAAAGTGGGCTTTCGCAGTGTTGGGGTCTATCGCGAGGTCGGTCGCAAGTTTGACCGCTATTGGGACGTGGAATGGTGGGAGCGGGCCGTGAAATTGGCCGATACAGCCGCAGCGCCGTCTGAGTTAACCTGACCTTTTTTGAGCTTACTTAAATAGTGTGGAAAGGCTCACGACTTCGTAGCCCCTCGCTTGGAGTTTAGGCAGGATGTGGGCCAAAGCCGTCGCCGTTCGCTGGCCGCGGTCCGGTCCGTCATGGAGCACGATGATGTCGCCGGGCTGTACATTGGCCAGTACAAACCATGTGGTAAACCCCGACCAAGGGATGTGCGTGTCGTAAGGAAAGACGGAACCCAGGGCCAGTCGATAGCCTGCTGCTTGGGCCGTTTGCACCATCTGTTGGCTGTACCAGCCCATCCCAGGACGCAGCCATTGGACCGGGCCATAGGCTGACAAAATAGCATCGGCCTGCTTGAGCTGTTGCTCAAACTCGTCAGGGGACAGGCGAATGCTGGCTTCGTCGGTGGTGAGGTGATTGCCAAGCTCGTGGCCCTCGGTGACTATCCGGGTGACGGTGGCCGTTTCCCTGGAGATGGGGTCAGTAAGCAAGAAGAACGTGGCCTGGACATCAAACTGCGCCAGCACAGTTAAGATTTGCTCGGTTGTCTGGGGGGTTGGTCCATCGTCGATGGTTAGGGCAACGGTGGGCTTGGGGGTATCTACAAAATATGTGGCCCCGGGGGCCACCGCCCCAGCTAATCGAAATCCCCAGCGCGGTGGAAAGGCCAACAGCAAAACTGCCAGCACCCCCACAAAGAGTACTGGCAGCCAGCGACGGTAGCGCCTTTTAGTTCGAACTCTAGGCCGAACTGACACAGGACCTTAGATGATGAAGTTCAAAATAGAGGTCAGGATAGCCAGCAAGAAGGCCCCGATGATGGCGCTCCAGATGCCCCAGCGGAGGCGGAAGCCTTCGACCAGCTTGGCCGATAGGCCAAACAGAATTAGGTTGACTAGCAGTCCACCAATGGTGACCAGCCACAATAGTTGGCTGAGAACCGGAATGCTAAAGATGATGCCAACGATGCCATTTAGAATGCCGAACACCAGGGCCGTAATGGCCGTTTTGCCAAAGCTGTCAGACTCTACACCTGTGGGCAAGAACGTAATGATGATGAAGGCAATGAAGGTTACAAGCCAGGAAAAGAAGAAGGGAACAAGCCAAGCCATAGAAGTGAACTCCCTATCCGTGTTTACTCGGAGTATATGCTACCGGGAGTATACCAAAATTTTCTTTCACGGGCGTTAAAGGAGCTTTAAGTGACGTTTTATGGCTGTAACTTCTATTTAAGGCCTCGAATCTACTTCAGGCGCTGATGCGGCCTGAAGGCATAGAACTGGCGCAATCTTTTTTGAAAGGCAGACCAGTACTCGCTAAGTTCGCTGGGGTCGAGGGTGAAGGTCTGGGCCTCAGCGTTTTCCAGTGCGATCGCAACCATGGCCTGCTCCACTCGAATATCATGCTCCCGGTAGACCCAATTCACGGCCCAGCTGTAGGCCGCAACCTGCATAAAATAGTCGCCGATCCAGTCGGCCTGTTTGGGGCGACGCGCTGTTTTCCAGTCACACAGAATCAACTGACCGTCGTAGACCACTAGGGCATCGGGATAGCCTGCAAACTTGAGCGGATGCCAGACCGCACCTTCTATCAGTAGCGCCTTCTCCACCCGATTTAGAATGGGCAAAATCGAATCCCAAAACGCTTCTGTGCCTTCTGGCAGCTCCCAGTCATCACCGCGCAGGTAAGACTTGATCACTTTATGAATCTTTGTGCCAGACCGAGAGGCCTTCGTGGTGATGCGATTGGCCGCTTCTGCACCGATGCGATCGCGCCATTCAAATAATCGCTTTTTTTCTTCCCAGGGTTTTGTCGCTGAAAGAATCGTGGTTACGCCAGGGAAGCAGTGTCCTTCAATTTCGAAATACCGCTTACGATTGACCGACACCTGTTTGGCTTTGTAATGCGGTAGCAACATTTGTTTGGAAACTGTTTCGCGGTTAAGGGGCTCAGCAGGCCTGTGCTCCTTCAATATGCGCCCAAAGGTGATACTCTGGCTTAGTATTTTTGTATTTGTTTAGGGTGTTGGCCCATGCAACTGCTGCTGGCAATGCTGTGCGGGATGGGGGTGGGTGCGATCTCTGCTTACTTGCTGGCCCGTGCCCAGGCTCAAACCCTGCGCGAAAAAATTAAAAATGACCTGGTGGCCGAGCGTGCCACCATGCTCGAACAGCTCCAAGGCAAAGACCAACAAATCCAGGACCTGCGTCAAACCTTGCACCAGCAGCAAGGGCAGCTGCACCAGCAGCAGCAGGCCCTGACCGCCGAAGCCGCTCACCGGGCTGCAGCCGAAGCTAAAATCTCTCAGCTGCCGGTTCTCCAGCAGCAGCTCCACCAGGGGCAGGCCGAGCGCACCCAGCTGACGGCCCAAATTGCCCATCTGCAAACTCGCCTGAGCGAGCAGGAACAAACGGCGCAGGCCAAGCTGGCTCTAATTGATCAGGCCCTGACCGCCGAAGCCGCTCACCGGGCTGCAGCCGAAGCTAAAATC
>JBCBOC010000267.1:0-5828 GCA_039821475.1 Cyanobacteria bacterium J06632_22
CTCGCTCAAGGCTCAAGGCAGAAATATTCTCGATTTCCTGGCTCTGGCATGCCTGGCTGCGCGCTCCAGGAAAGAACCTCCTTCTCTAATCCCACAACAGCAGCGCTAGGGACGGTTACGTATATTCAGTATCTTGATGGAGACGATCTGCTGGCTCCGGACAAAATTGAGCGTCAGCTTGCCTTTTTAAGGCAACAGCCTTTGGGCACCGTGAGCTGTTGTGAATGGACGCGCTTTTATCAGGACCCGGCCGAAGGTCAGTTTACCCCTCAAGCGCTGTGGCAGGATGCGACCCCTATTGATTGGCTAATCTGTGCTTGGGAACAGCATCTCATGATGCATGGTGCCACCTGGCTGATTCCCTCATCTGTCATTCAAGCGGCGGGAGAGTGGGATGAAAGTCTAACGCTAATCAACGACTTTGAGTATTTTAGCCGCGTGGTGCTGGCCAGCAAACATATTCGGTTTTGTTGGGGGGCTAAGACTTACTATCGTTCTGGTTTGCAAAATAGTGTTAGCGGTCGCAAATCTGAGGTGGCTTGGCAGTCCGCGTTCTATGCCATTAATCGAGGGACGCAACACTTGCTCAACCAGGAAGATAGCCCCCGGACTCGGCAGGTGTGTGCCAATGTCTTTCAGCGCTTCATTTACGAGGCTTATCCGGCTGTTCCTAGCCTGCGCCAGCGAGCCCAACAGCGGGTTCAACAGTTAGGGGGGGCAACAGAGCGTCCCATTGGGGGCCCCTTGTTTTCCCTGCTGACCCGTCTTTTCGGTTGGCAGCTGGCTAAGTTGACTAAGGAACGACTGTACCGCTACGGCTACGAGCGTTGGCGAGCCAAGAAATCTTCTCAATCCACCGTCCACGAGACGTCCAACAATACACCGCTAACAGCATGACCCCTACTGTGACTGCGTTGCCCTATCCTATTCTGCTGTTTCATCCGAGTGTTGCGCCCTTTATTCAACAAACGGGTCGAGCTTTGCAGGATGCGGGTTGGCTGGCCCGATTTATGACCACGCTCATTGACGATCCGCAGGCCCCTTGGCAGCGGCTTAGTGCTGCTGTAGCGTCACGACTCGGCTATGACCTACGGCGACAGCTCAGTCGCAGGCGCCTGATCGACATTGACCGCAGCCGGGTTGTGCACCAGCCGTGGGGAGAACTGTTGCGCATTGGTGCCAGCCGTTGCGATCGCAGTGGGCGATTGGGCGATTGGGTTTGGGAAAGAACGGAAACAGGCTTTGATCGCTGGGTGTCTCGGCATATTCAAGAGGCAGCTGCGGTGTACGGTTACGAGCATGCCTGTCTATCTACGTTTCAGGCGGCTAAGGCGCAAGGGCTTCGACGCATCTATGAAGTGCCCTCCCCCGAGCACGATTTTGTCCATCGGCTGCTGCAACAGGAGCTAGAAAAATATCCTGAGACGCAGACCGAATATCACCACTATGTTGCTCAACACCAAGCGCGCCGGACCCAGCGGCGGCGGCAAGAGTGGGAACTTGCCAATATTGTGATTGCGAATTCTAACTTTACGAAAAATGCCTATGCTGCTGCCGGACTGCCGGTGGATAAGGTGGAGGTCATTCCCCTAGGGGCACCACCAGTGCAGTCAGCCGGACTTGAGGGGGGCACCCACGGCGAAGGTCCAATGCGTTTTTTGTGGGCGGGCACTTTTAGCATTCGCAAGGGCGCCCATTATTTGCTCCAAGCTTGGCGTCAGGTTGTCAGCACCCAGGCTCAGCTTTCTGTCTTCGGGGCGATGAAGCTGCCGACTACCCTCCTGGGCGACTTACCCGATACGCTAAAATTTTCGGCCACGGTACCCCAGGCGGAACTCTTTCAACAGTATTTGCAGACAGATGTGTTGGTGTTTCCGACCCTCTGCGATGGATTTGGACAGGTGGTGACGGAAGCATTGGCCCACGGCATTCCCGTGATCACCACGGACCGGGCAGGGGCCGCGGATTTGATTGTGCATGGTGAAAATGGCCTGGTTATTCCTGCCGGGGATGCGACTGCGTTAGCTGACGCACTGAACTGGTGTATTACGCATCGTGCCCAGCTTAGAGAAATGCGATCGCAAGCCCTCACCACCGCTGCACGGTGGCAGTGGTCAGACTATCGGGCAGCACTGATCCGCCGTTTGCAGACGGTGCTGGTAGAGGCAACGCCATGAACCGGATTCATCCTAAACGGGTTTGCCTCGTAACGCCCGGGCATGTCGCCTCTAACCCTCGGTTAGTCAAGGAGGCCAATGCTTTGTGTGAAGCGGGCTACCATGTCCGGGTTGTGGCAGGAGACTACATGCCCGTGATTCGTCCCTTAGACCAGGCCCTGCTGCGCACAGTGCAGTGGGAGTGGCAGCCGGTGACCTACGGTGCGCTTCTGGGCGACCGCTGCCGTGCGGCTTGGCAAAAGGGGCTACGTTACGTTGCCCGATACTGCCCTCTACCTGTGCCCTGGGCGGCCTGGTCACACCACCGACTCTGGCGGCGTTTAGCGGATGCCGCCGCCGCCCAGCCTGCCGACATTTACCTGGGACATAATCTCGCGGCTCTACCGGCTGCCGCCCGGGCCGCGACTCAACACCGTGCCCAGTTGGGCTTTGATGCCGAAGACTTTCACACGGGTGAACTGCCGGAGACGCCCGAACATCAGTGGGAAATCCAACTGCGAGATCGCATTGAGCGTGCTTTCCTACCCCAATGTCAGCATTTCACTGCCGCTGCTCCAGGCATTGCGGCAGCCTATCAACAGCGTTATGGTGTCACCGCTGACGTGATTTTAAATGTTTTTCCTCGGTCAGAAGCCTCTGCCCTAGCCGATTCGTCAATGCCCACTGAGTCATCGCTGCCCCGGTCCCTCTACTGGTTTTCTCAGACGATTGGTCAAGGGCGAGGGCTGGAGCCTGTGGTTCGAGCCTTGGGCACGATGCGGACGACCGTCAACCTTTATTTGCGTGGCCACTTGGCCAATGGCTACGGCGATTATTTGAAAGGTTTAGCTGAAGACTGTGGTGTTGCTGAACAGATTCATCTGCTGCCGCCTGCCCCGGCTGGAGACATGGTGCCTTTGGCTGCACCCTATAGCCTGGGCCTCTCCTTAGAAGAAACGCAAACCCCCAATCGGTCGCTGTGTCTGACGAATAAAATTTTTACCTATCTACTGGCAGGATTGCCGGTGTTGCTCAGTCGCACTGCGGCCCAAGCGACCCTCGCCACGGAGTTGGGTGCAGCGGCATTTTTGGTGGACCTCGAGCAAGGTGAGATCGCAACCCAACTCGACGCCCTTTTTGCGGCACCCCAGCAGCTTTTTCAATCTCGGCAAGTCGCTTGGCAACTCGGACACACGCGCTTTAATTGGGATGTTGAAAAACAGCGTTTTCTGGCCTCGATCAGCCAAGCGTTGGAGAATCACTAGCACTCTTTACTCATCCAACACCGCGATGCCAGCCTCGCTAATGGGGAGAAACTGATGGTCAACGGTGAAAGCCATCCACATTTCTTCATGGGGTTGGATGCTTTGCCCTGTCAAGGCGCACCGTTCCTGACGCTGGGCCTCCGCAGCCACAATTGCTCGAATTTGCTGACGATCAATCCGAAATTCAGGATCGTCTGAGTGTTGACGTACATAGTCCCACAGCACATCGCGCACAAGTGCCTGATACCCCTGATTGCCGGCTAGGGCCTTGAGCTTGTCAATGAGCTCCCGTTCAAAACGGATGCTGGTGACCTGCATTTCAGTGGTGGAGGACTGTGTTTTTAGGGCCATAAGGGGTTTCTAAGAACTTTACAAAAAAGGTCCAAAAAAAGCTGGACAATTCCATACTACATCTGTAGCATGATAATAACGTAATCAAATTCACGTCATTCAAATTCACGTCATTTGATAAGTCACGTCATTTGACAGTTCAAACTTTCCGTAGGTGGTTTTCTTCAAAGAATCTTCTATGGGGAACAGTCTGAATTTCGTGTCTACCATCAGAAACTAATCCGGTCGAATTAGCTTTCTCATTCCCAATACAGTTTTCAGAGGTTTAGCCCTTCAAAAATTATGGATATCAACGCTGCCATAACCACCAACGCCTATAAGTTTGTCATCGCAGATAAACCTGCGACATCATTTGATGGCCTCTCCTCCTGGTTTGGCTTAAGTTTCTCTGAGGCTAACGATACCTTAGCCTGCTCCTCAATGCTGAATAGTTTGGGAATGTCTAAGCAGGTTCAGCGGCTTGCAGGTGCGCACTTGCGCTCGATTGACTCTGGCTATTTTGGTATGCGTTCGATTTCAGGGATTCTCGTATCTGATTACCCCTATAGCCAGCCGACAGAAGGTCCGGCAAGAGGCTTAGAAAACGACATTGACGGCTTAGCCTTCCACAACCTGGAAGACGAAACACTCAACTTACTTTTGCGAAGCGGGGTACGCCTACGGGCAAGACCCATTTAGCGCTCAAAAACACTAAGTTTTTGAACCCCCGCTTCCATCCTGGAAGCGGGGGTTTTTAGTTTTAAGGCCACTGCAAAAAACTAAAGGACAGAACTCATGACGTTAAGGCCATTTGTAGTACATACCCAGCGATCAGCCCAAAGACCCCCAACCCAAAGACCCCCAACCCAAAACCCTGTAGTCTTGTTTTCCCAGAACTACTTACCAATGACGCGGATAGACCTGAAGCGAGCGGCTATATTACTCGTTACCGATCGCGCCGAGCCGCTAGATTTTGCCGGACAGTCTTGGCAAATGCGCTCAGCTCGGTTGGTCCTAGAGATTCCTGAGCACATTCGTTTAACGGTGGGTGGTGCAGAGCGTCTGTGGAAGGTGCCACCCGTCAATCGTCGGGAAGTGCTCCGTCGAGACGAACACACCTGCCAATATTGCGGTAGCCGCAAACAGCTCACGCTGGATCACGTGGTACCGCGATCTCAAGGTGGACCGCACACTTGGGATAACGTCGTTGCAGCCTGCTCGCCTTGCAATTCCTTCAAAGGCGCTCGCACACCAGAGCACGCCCGGATGACGTTAAAACGACAGCCTAAAGCACCAATGCACCCAGTCGTCGCCTTTGCAGAACAGTTTTGGAAATCGCAGAAGGGTTAATGTGCCGCCGTCGGCACGTGACTGACAAATAGACTAAATCCACAGAATGGAGAGCGTCAGCCGTGTTAAAGCTAAACTACACCGATTACGGCTTATTCCTTGAGCGGGTCACCGCATCATTAGATGCGGTTGCCACCCAGCGTGTGATGCTGGCGGTTTACACCGGCGAATCTTTGCACCTAGAGCCCGGTCGGGCTGCATTTCTGCTGCCGGTAAGCGACCCCCAGGTTGCTGGGCTAGTAGAAATATTATGTGGCGATTTGTCAAATGAGATCGCGCTAACTGCCGTCGATGTTGATTTTGTTGAAGTCAGTCTAAAGGGTACTTGGATTGCCAACAGTGCCCACGCTGAAGCCGGAACGTTTATCACGGCGCTCACGCCCAAAAGTGAGCTATTGATCCACCGACTTTGGCAGATGACGCAACACCAAGTTGTTCATTCTCGCTAGATAAACGACTGCGGCATTAAAATAACAGTCTCTATCCTTAAAGGCGGAGAAAATATTTCAGTGTCGTAGTCAGAACATTTTCAGGAGCACTACAGTGTATTTTGTTACCACCTTTCACCAAATGTGGCGCTATCGGATGCTAATGCGAGAGCATATGCCCTTTAGAAATCGTCCCCAAAAGTCACTTGAGCCGACTGAGAAATCTTCAGAAGGGTCTCATGCCAAGGCTATTGAAGAAATTCATGGTTTTCAACGGTTCTACCATTTAGAAAGACGCC
>JBCBOC010000464.1:0-4059 GCA_039821475.1 Cyanobacteria bacterium J06632_22
TGGCCCATGACTTGCTCCACATAGAGTCATCCTATGATCTCATCCTGAGACCACCCTGACAATTTTTCGAGGTGCCCTGCTGCTATTGGACAGTCGTCTGCAAGCGAGCTCGACTCGCCAAGAGATTGTCGTCGAGAAGTGTTTTGATCAAGTTGTTTGCTTTACGGGACAGCCGACCCAGCTGAATCAGGTCTTCATGTCGATTTTAGATAACGCCATTGATGCCTTAGATGAAGGGCCCGTGACGACGGACACCCCTAAAATCAGTATCGAAATGCGGGCTGAATCAGCAGGACTTTGCATCCGTATTACCAATAATGGACCCGCGATTTCTCCGGAAGTGCAGTCCAAGCTCTTTGACCCTTTCTTTACGACTAAGCCGGTGGGTAAGGGGACAGGCATGGGGTTAGCGATTTGCGATCGCATTATTGCTCAGCACCATGGACAGCTTGACTGTGTGTCTGACAGTACGCGGGGGACCACCTTCTCGATTCGGCTACCGCGGGACACAGGGGCTGCGCTTGCATAGCGGTGTGCGAGCACACGTTTTTACCATGCACGCTAACGGTATCCGTGCTTCAATAGCCGAAGACTAGCGGTTTATTGGGATGGCAGGTTTTCCGAAACTCAGGATTATTGCAGTGGGGAAGGTGAAGAAGAGTTGGTTGCAGGATGCAATTGCTGTGTATGCCCAGCGCTTACCCGAAGTGACCGTCACGGAAATCAAAGACAGCACCCCTGATCAGGAAGCGGCCAAGGTCATGAACCTGATCAGCGCCCATGAGCAGCTGATTCCCTTGTCAGAAGATGGCGAGTTGTATGATTCACCTCAGTTTGCACAGTGGATCTCTCGCTTTGATTCGGGTAAGGCCGTCTTTTTTATTGGTGGGCCAGTGGGGGTCAGCCCTACCCTAAAGCAGACCGCTAACAGTATGCTGAGCCTCTCTCCGCTGACGTTTCCCCACGAGCTGGCACGGCTGCTGTTATTTGAGCAGCTGTATCGAGCTAAAACGATCTTGCAGGGGACTAACTACCATAAGTGATGTTTGGGGCTAGATGGTCTGTATATGGTCTGAGTTGCCGTGTGCAGGCTAGTGCTGGGCGATGACAGCCCTGGCGTCCTGCGGTGCAGTCGACTGGGGCTATCAACTTATTTTGTCTGAAGTTGACATCACGCTCTGTAAAGCAGCCTGAAACCGAGACAGTAAAAGTCGATAGACTGAGCCCGTGCTTTCACTCAGGACTCAAATCATGGATTCGCTGCCCATGCAAGGACCGTTTCACCAGTGGCTGACTCAGGAAATTCGTCAACTCAGTGTAGAAACGCTCAGAAAATCGGCGATAACCTGTAATGTGTGTGGCGAAATCCAAGGCAACTATGCGATTGAGTACCAAGGGGCGAAACTGAGCCTGCCACCGGAACAGGCCTATGCCTATCTAAAATTTGTGGCGCAAACGCAGCCTGACAGTTAACAGCGTTCGGAATCTTGTCGTTGTCGAGGGAAGCATAAGTTCACAGGGTCTCTGCTTTGACTATTGCCTTGTCGTTGCAGCGGCAACTTGATGATGACGAAGCTTTTCTGGATGGGCGATGTTCCGACAACTTACAGGTAGTGCCCTACTGGCTGTTCTGATGTTAGGCCACGCTACCTCGGTGTCAGCGCAGTTTGAGCCTGTGGCCGGGATCTCGCGTGCTTGTTGGTCGGTTTGGTCAGACCCGCTGCAGATTCCGCCAGCACCGCAGCCGGATGAGGGTCCTCTCGTGACGCTTTCAGGGGGCTCCAGGAATGCCCAACCTGATTTACCCCGGCGCTCGGTCGATCGATCAGGTGTGTCTGCATCGTCTTACCCGCCCAGGTTTGAAGACCCCACCGTGCTGCCTTGGCAGCGCCTGCCGATGACTGCTGTGGCTTACAGCCCAGATGACCGCTACATTGTGACGGGCTCAGCCTATGGTTTGGTACAGCTATGGACAGCGGATGCGGAGCCGATTGGCTTTCCGTTTGGCGTCGGAGAGGCTGCTCATATTGAGCTGGTGGGATTCAGCGCTGACGGTGAGCGCATCCTTGTGGGAGATCGCCGGGGCTGGTTGCGCCAATGGGATCTCTCGGGACGTTTGCTCTCCGAAGTAGATACGCAAGAGCACGACTATGCTGCGGTGGCTTGGGATCTCAGCCCGGATAGCACTCAAGTGGTGGTAGGGTCACTGCGGGGTGACTTGCAGCTTTGGGATGTGAGCGAATCCCGTAGTCGTCTGATGGCCAGGACGGATTTAGAAGAGAGTCCCTATGCGATCGCATTTAGTCCGATGGGTCATGGCCTTGCTGAGGACATGGCCGTGGGGATGCGGCAGGGCGAGGTTAGATTTTTCAACAAACAGCTTCAGCCCTCCCGCCCAGACCTCAACATTGTGGCTGACACGGTGACGGGGCTGAGCTGGTACCCCAACACTCGCATACTCGCTATACGCGATCGTCAGGGCATTATTCGAGTGGTGGATGCGACCGATCAGCCGTTTATCCCAGCGCTAACGGACTTAAGCGGCTACACCAACCGTGCACCCCTGGGCTACAGCCCCAGCGGACAACTGGTCTCAGTGGCATCCCTGCTAGATTGGCGGCAGCGTCCGACACTCGTGAGTTGGAATCTGCAACAGCAGGCGACGAATGTCCCGGTGGACCGTGGTGATCCAACGGCCTTTGCGTTTAATCGTGAGGGGCACGTGGCGGTGGGCAACGGCGACTGTACTCTGCGGTTATGGGACCGTGACCTGGAGCCAGTGTTGTTGCCATTTTCCCGACCACAGGATGAAGTGGCTACCGTTGCCTAGTCTGGCTTTGACGGTAACCGTTGGGTGCAATGGAGCATTGTCACCGATCCGACTCAGCGAGGACCGTTTGGCACACCGCTGCCAGCGGCATATCGACTTAACCAGTGGGCCGCCGATGGAACCCTGGAAGCAACGGCGGCACTTGCGTTTGTCAGTGCCGTTCAAGCGGCAGCCTTTGATATGTCAGCGCAGCAGTTTGTGACGCTGGGTACGTATGGTCCGTTACGGCTATGGGGGTTGGATGGCGCGCTACTGGATGAGTTTGAGGTGGGCGATGACCCAGATGGGATGGCGCTGCATCCGGAGGGTGGGGTGGTTGCGATCGCAACCGCTGGTGATGCGCCTGCTGTAACGCTGTGGACCCTTGCCGGGCAGCGTCTGCGGACGCTGCTGACGCTAGACCGCAACGACCATATTAAAACCTTAGCCTTTGGCCCTAGGGGCGAAATCGTGGCTGTTGGCATTGACGAATATCTCGATGACAGCGTTGAGCAACTCCGTCTGCTGTCGCTAGATGGAGAACAACTCACCCCGCCGCTCGTGCTCAATCAGTTCGGTCATTATGCTCTGGCCTTCAGCCCCGACGGGAGCCTGATCGCTGCGGGGGACAGCGACGGTGCCATCTCAGTCTGGACCCGTACTGGGGAGCGGGTCAGCCAATTCTCCTTAGTCGAGCATCCCGGTCGTCAAACCATTGTGGAAACCTTTCCCTCTGGCGAAGAGCGGATCACGACCATTAATAATGGCCCCCGCATTTTTTCCCTCGCCTTTAGCCCTGATAACAGACTGCTCGTGAGTGTGGATAGCGATGGGACGGTAGGGCTATGGCAAGTTGATGGCACCTACGTCGGTAACCTATGGCCCGACGATACGGTTAGTGTTAACGATGTACGATTTACGCCCGACGGTCAGGCGTTGCTGATCGGCAGTGAGAAAGGCGTTCATCGCTGGTGGTTGCCGTCAACGCTAACAGCCAGTAGACATTCTCCGGTACCGCCCGCCCAGTCCCTGTTGCTAGATTCGCCCTTTGCGCCTGAACCTGTGGGGGCTGGGATTGAGGATCCTCTCGATAGAGATGCTGAGCTATACGATGAGTCTGAGCTGTCCCCCTCACGACCCGCGCGACTGTCTCAGTAAATAATGCATTTGCCTGGGGCACGTTGCTCATAGGGCATTTCGCTGGAGTCTTGGAGTGGTGCTAGTCCCTAAAATGACGAACAATATAAAAA
>JBCBOC010000435.1:0-4331 GCA_039821475.1 Cyanobacteria bacterium J06632_22
CGCCAGTGCGATCGCAGCTTTGTCAGCCCAAGCCTGGTGGTCAGTGCCCTCGGCCAGCTGAATCACCCGCTCAAACCCAGCTTTAGCGGCGGCAAGCTCCCATCGATCTAAGGTGTAAAAGCCAATGCTGAGGTGGGAATCAATGTTCAGCATTTTCAGATAGTACTGCCGCCGCTAAAGCTGGGTTTGAGCGGGTGATTCAGCTGGCCGAGGGCACTGACCACCAGGCTTGGGCTGACAAAGCTGCGATCGCACTGGCGTTGGTCAACGCTCGTTTGGGCAATGTGGCGGTCGCTAAGGCGGCGGCGGATCGATTGCAAACTGCCCTGTCGCAACAGCTTCAAACCGAGCGGTCGGGACGATTGGCCTATTTTATTCAGCTCCTGGGGCAAGCCTACAGCTGTCTGAATGAGCTCGACACGGCCCAGTCGCTTTACCAAACGGCCATGGCCTTTGCGACTGTGGGCCATTACCTGCAAATTAAAGCTAAAACCCTGACAGGATTTGGGGAAATTGCCCGCAAACAGGGTCGGTTTACCCAATCGATAGATTACCATCGCCAGGCGATCGCCACCTTGGAGCAGGTCGGGGCGCGCTGTGACTTGGCAGAAGCCCACTTCCAGCTTGCGCTAACGCTGGAGGAGAGGGACCAGCGCGAGCGGGGCCCTGTGGCAGAAGCCTGTTGGGAAGGGAACCCATCCCGCACCCATGCTGAGATCGCGATGGGTCTGTTTACCGATATCGACGCGCCGCGCCAGGTGGAGAAGGTCAGAAAGTTTTGGCCTATTGCAGCTCAGGCGGCAAGGCCGTAGGTTCTACGGCAATAATTTCGACTTCCCCCGCTCGATTCACCTCAACGTCGAGGGATTCACCAATCTGACTACGCTCAACCTGGGCCTGTACCTCGGCGGCATCGGTAACCGCCACCTCATTGACCTTCAGAATGACGTCACCCCGTTGGAGCCCTGCGGCTTGGGCGGGGGTGCCTTCCATCACGCGGACAATAATGACGCCTGCGTCTGCTTCGATGGAAAGATCGAGGTCAGGATCGGCGTTAATGGTATCGCGCATCTCTGGGGTGAGATTAACCATCTGAATACCCAGGTAGGGATGCTGTACCTCGCCCGTCTCGAAGAGTTGGTCAGCAATGCGCTTGGCGGTTTCGATGGGAATCGCAAACCCTAGACCCTGGGCGTTGGCCCGAATGGCCGTATTCATCCCAATCACCTGTCCCTGGGCGTTGAGCAGGGGGCCGCCAGAGTTGCCGGGATTGATGGCAGCATCGGTTTGAATAAACTGCACCCGCTTATCGGAAATGCCCACCTGGGAACTGGTGCGGCCGAGGGCGCTGATAATGCCAGCTGTAACCGTACTGTCGAGCCCCAGGGGATTGCCAATGGCAATCGCCCATTCGCCGGGAGCCAGCGCCTCGGTGCTGCCTAGGGGGGCCGTGGGCAGATTGGACTCGGCATTAATTTTAATGACGGCAACGTCTGTCACTGAATCTGCGCCGACCACTTCCCCTTCAAAACTGCGGCCATCGCGAAGCGTGACGGTGACGATGTCGGCCCCTTCTACCACGTGGGCATTGGTCATCACCTGGCCATCGGGCGTCAAGATAAAGCCGGAGCCGGTTCCTTGCTCAAGCCGTTCCGGGATTTGGGGTGTATCGGGTCCGCCCTCTTCGCCAAAGAACCGGCGAAACAGCGGATTTTCAAAGGCATCGGGCATGCCGCGTACGGCACGGGAGGCGTCGATCCGGACCACTGCAGGGCCGACCTTTTCAACTGCGTCCGCAATGAAGTTAGGGTTAGCTGATGTTGCCGGAACATTGGCTTGGGCCAGAGCAGGAGAATCGATGGCGGAGATCACGCCGCCGCCCTCAACACGCCGCTGAGAACCAGCACCCCCATTGGGGTGAAAATAGCTGTGACTGGCCCAACCTGCGCTGAGTCCTACGGTGAGTAATGCTAGGCCGAGGCCCATTTGCCGTACTGAAACCACGATCTTGAGTACCCCTGTCCGTTTTCCTCCTAGGCTGCCCCTACTGTAGCGGATCGAGCCCGGTTTGCAGTTGCCGGTTCGCGCCGTACCCGGAAGATGCCCTGCTATTACCGTACTAAGAGAACAACGATGCCTTCGGTATTTGCCCCAGGTTAGAGGGTATAAGACGTTGTCTACAATGGACGACGGGACTGCATCTCTGCTGTGGAGCGCCGTCGGTTTTATTGCTGAACCCATTGATACGCTTGATTTATAGGGCGATAACAGCTTTCGTGGGCGGTGACCGCATGGGTCGTGTTTTATTTTCCTGATTATCTTTATGTCTATCTACACTGTGTTGCGGTTCGGGTGGGGGTGTGGTGGTTGCTCCCAGCGCTGGCAATGGATGAGCGCTTGCCTCATGGCAGGTGCGATCGCAACCCTATCTCCGCTGGTATTTTCTACTGCTGCGATCGCCCAGGCTGATGCCGCCTCTGACGCCGCGTCAGAGGCGGCTGAGACGCTGTGCCCGACCCCGGCCCTGCAGCGCTTTGAGCGTCACACGGTGGTCCCTGGCGAAACCTTAGACAGCATTGCCGATCGCTACGGCCTCCTTCCCGCAACCCTCTCAAGGCTGAATCCTGCTGTGACTGTAACCTCCGGACAGACGCTGCGGATTCCTCCCTTTAATGGCATTGTGGTGAGCGGCAGCGGCCAGAGTTGGCAGACGCTCTCCGCCCAGCACCGCGTCTCTGCCGATCTAATTTTTGAAGTGAATGGTTGCCCGGCCACCATGCCCAGTCAGGTGTTTATTCCTGGGACTCGTTGGTACAGCGCGACGAATAGCAGTGGCATAAGACAGCTGTCTGGGTACCCCTTAGCGGAAACGGCTCCTCAGATTTTGAGCTATGGCTGGCACCCCCATCCAGACCGCGAAGAGCTGGTCTTCAACAGCGGTATTGCCCTGGCCCCGATCAGCGACACTCAGGTGTTAGCCGTTGCCGATGGCACCGTAGCGTTTGCCGGAGCGCAGGCCGGGTACGGCAATCTGGTCGTGGTTAACCATGTCGATGGCTTGCAAACCCGCTATGCCAATTTAGAAGAAATATCAGTTTCTGTGGGTGATCGGGTGCGCTCTGGAAATAGCTTGGGTAAAGTAGGAGAGAATCGGCCAGATTCAGAAACTTTTCTGTATTTTGAGGTGCGGGTCCGCTCTAATCGAGGGTGGGTCGCCCGCGATCCGAATCAGTATGTCCCTGCGCTGTCCCTAGATTGATGCTGGCGATCGGCTGATTGTACGCCCGATGCTTGCGCCCGGTCCTTGCGCCCGGGCGCCGCCGTCAGTGGTAAAACCCTCACCATCGGCCTGTAATAGTTCATCAGCGATTGTACGGAATTTCTAAAAAATTTGTGCACAATTGCTGAGGGCTTGTGAGATTTAGCTGGGCAGCCTGCGCCTATACTGCCGGTTACTGCTGGTGTGCGCATAGACTTGAGTCTCCCCAGGCTTAGCCTTTGTCTGCTCTCCTGTCTGGTATCTGGCCTGTGTCCCTAGCTTATTTGCCGTAGAACCTGTGCAAGCGAACGTCAGCCCATCGTCCCCAGGCTCTAGTCACCAGAGTCACCAGCAGCATCCTTTAGCGGGATCTGTGTCCACCGACCCGGCGCGTTCCGGCTCAGGACGCCGGCGCTCGCGACGGTCGCGTAGTGCTCGCGTCGGTGTTTTGGCTAAGTGGGTGGGGCGTCGTGGTACTGCGTCCGCTGCTGCGGCTCCAGACCGTGCTAAAGCTGGTGCTAAGACCTCAGTAAAATCCTCCCCCAAACCAGCTCCAAACCCAAAGGCTGTGAAACAGCGGGGCTCAAACACAGGGGCCAATCATTCGGGAACTAGCCAGCGTCAAAAATTAGATAAACCTGCCTCATCCCAGCGGCGTTCCTCGCTGTTTGCCCGCTTTCAACGCCCATCTCCCAATCAGTCTGCTAAGCCTAAGTCGGTTAAGCCCAAGCGTTTAGATGTCCTTTTCAAGGGCGAAGCACAGAGTGCTAATGCTGTTGTGGCCACCCCTCCGACGACGGAGACGCTACTGGGGTCAAAGTTGCTGTTTGACTTGGTGCTAGTGCGCCCCTGGATCTTGGTGTGTGGATTCTGGTTGCTATTGGTGGGCTCCAGCGCGGTGGCCCTAAGCGGCCTAGCCGATCCGGGCAACCCGACCGTTTCTGCTACTGCCGAGACCGACGTCCAGCCTATGCAGCCTTTGGGGGTCGCGCCCGACACGGCGGTGACGTCTCGCCTCGCGGAGTCTCCCGTGGCGCTGAACGGAGGACAAACCGCTACAGCAGCAGCCCAG
>JBCBOC010000241.1:0-6067 GCA_039821475.1 Cyanobacteria bacterium J06632_22
AGAGGTGGCAAAGCGCACGTTGATGACGGCATTGGCACCCATTTGCTGGGCCTGCTGCACCATGCGATCGACAGCCTCGGCGCGGGCCTCCTGTAACAGCTCGGTGTAGCCTTTCAGCTCGCCACCAACGATATTCTTAAAGCCAGCCAAGATATCTTTGCCAACGTGCTTGGCGCGGATAGTGCTGCCCTGTACCAGCCCGTAGTGTTCAGCGATGGACTTGCCGGGAACGCCCTCTAGGGTGGTGAGGGTGAGGCCATGGCTCATGGATGGGACCATTGCAATACTCCTGAAGCGTGTTGTGAAGTGGTTGTGTGCTTATGGAACCCATACAGTGGGGGAATCGCACATTTCGGAAGGGGGTGCTATGGTTTCAGGCCGTAGGGTTTACAAAACCCGCTGCCTGGCTGGCCCTCACCGAGCGCAGCGACCTCAACTGTTTACCCTCTCACGGCAAACTTACGCACGGCGAATAGACTGCCGATCAGGCCGACCCCACTGCCGAGGGCCAGCAGGGCGGCAGGAAGCAGCAGGGCGCGATCGCGATCTAACCGCAGTCCTGTGGCTAGGAACTGCACAAAGTCCGCCTGCTGTGCGGTGACTTGCTGTAGGAACGCCTGTAACCCCAGCAGCATGCCCCAGGCCAACAGCGCGCCAACAATCCCAAAGGTGGCACCTTGCAGAATAAAGGGTAGATAAATCCAGATGGAGGTGGCGCCAACCAACTGCATCACTTCGATTTCGCGGCGGCGGGCCATCACAATCAGACGAATGGTGGTGGTGGTGACGGCGATCGCCGTCAGGCTGAGGATACTAATCACGAATAGACTGGCCCACTGTAGGCCCTGGTTCAGTTCGGCTAGGCGCTGTACCGCTTCGCTGACGTACAGGACTTCGTCTACCGATGGGAGCTGCCCCAGTTGGTCGGCCACAGCAGGCACAGCGTCAGCACTGTCTACCTTGACCCGCAGGGCGTCCACCAGGGGGTTCCCCTTGAGTTGGTCGGTGGCACTGGTGATGTCAGTGATGCTGAGTTCCTCGGCCAGTTCTGCCCAGGCATCTTCTTTGGTGACGGGGGTGACTTGGACCACGTGGGGAAACTGACGCACTTCATCGGCGACCACGGCGGCTTCGATGCCGCTGTTGAGATAGGCCGAAATTTCCAACTGACTGCCAAACTGGTTGACCAATCCCTCGACCTGCCAGGTGGCCTGGAGGCTGATACCAAATAGAAAGAGCAGCACTGTCATGGTGCTGACAGCGGCCCAGTTCATCCAACCGCCGCGCCGGAGCCCCAGAAGGGTCTCTTTAAGCAAATAATCGGTTTTGGTCAGCAGCTTTAACATGACGGTGCATTGGGCATTCAGGAAGGGGGACGTGGGGCTCGTGTTTAATCGGAAACCAGCTCAATACTAAGCGGTGTGTTCCAATAATGGCCAACTACTATATAGCCAAGGGGGACGCTAGAATAAAAGCAGCTTTCAACTCTGTCTTTCACAAACCTTACTTAGCCATAACCACATGCCTGCCGTCATCGAAGTCGAAAAGAAAAAGCTCAAGAATCCGCCGCTGACCGTTCACCATATGGGTGATCGGGTGCTGCGAACGCCCGCTAAGCGCGTGGCTAAGGTAGACCAAAGCCTGCGTGAGCTTGTGACTGAGATGCTGCAAACGATGTATAGCGAAGACGGCATTGGCTTGGCCGCACCCCAGGTGGCCGTAAACAAGCAGGTGATTGTGGTGGACACCGACCCCGAAGACGCGTCTAACCGGCCCTTTGTGCTGATCAATCCCAAAATCACCAAGCGCAGTAAAACCCTGTGTTCTGGCCAGGAGGGCTGCCTCAGCATTCCCGGTGTCTACCTTGACGTAGTGCGTCCCGAGGCGATTGAGGTGACCTACAAGGACGAAAACGGTCGCCCCCAAAAGCTGAAGGCCAATGACCTGCTGGCCCGTGTGATTCAGCACGAAATGGATCACCTTACGGGCGTTTTATTTGTAGACAGGGTCGAGAATGCCATTGCCCTCAACCAGGAACTGCAGAAAAACGGTTTTTCGGCCAAGGATGTAAAGAAGGTAGACTAATCAGAAGCACTTCTTAGCAATCCGGATTCGCCCCATGATGATGACCCCCAAAAGCGGCCTATTTTTGGCCGGTACTTGTCTTACGGCTATTGCGGCTACGGGCTGTGTGTTTGAGCTGGCCTACGGCGAACCAGATTTAGGCTTTGGGCCAACCTGGGCCATTTTAGGTCTCTGTGTTCCACTGACGGTGGTCTTTTTCGTCATTGCAGTAAAGGACACCCGCGCGAACCAGCAATAGGGTTTCTCCTGTTGGATTTCGACAATTGCATTTCGATACTGAGCTGCGAGTTTTCTCGGATTCGGGACGTCTCCTTTATGATCAAGAAATGTGTCTGACTTCTCTGCCCCAGGGAGGCCGACCTTGGCTGAGGCAGTGCTAATGTATTAGTGCTGGTTTCGCTACGCCTGTTCCCTCCAGTCATTCATGGCGGCCTATGCCCACCTCTAAAGCATCCAGTTCCAAAGCGTCCACTGCCAAGTCCTCAAAGGCAAAGGCGGCATCGTCAAAGGCCTCATCTGATACTTCGGCAAAAGCGGCTTCCAAAGCTAACGGTGGCGCGGGCAAAGCTGGGGCGAAGCGTTCAAAGACGGCTCGGAAAACTCAGCCGGTGGCCAAGGATAACGGGGCTGCACCGTTGTCCGATGATCTCATTCGCATTCGTGGAGCGCGTCAGCACAACCTCAAGAATGTCGATCTGGATATTCCCCGTAACCAGATGGTGGTGCTTACAGGCGTGTCGGGGTCCGGTAAGTCCTCCCTAGCCTTCGATACCATCTTTGCCGAAGGTCAGCGCCGCTACGTGGAGTCGCTGAGTGCCTATGCCCGTCAGTTTTTAGGTCAGGTAGATAAGCCAGATGTGGACTCCATTGAGGGCTTGAGTCCGGCCATCTCCATTGATCAGAAATCAACCTCCCACAACCCGCGGTCAACCGTGGGCACGGTGACGGAAATCTACGACTATCTGCGATTGCTCTACGGTCGTGCGGGGGAGCCCCACTGCCCGGTTTGCGATCGCAGTATCTCACCCCAGGCCATTGATCAGATGATCGACCAGGTGATGGCCCTGCCAGATCGCACCCGCTTCCAGATTCTGGCTCCGGTGGTGCGCGGCAAAAAGGGCACCCATAAAAAGATGCTATCGGCCCTGGCAGCTGAGGGCTTTGTCCGGGTTCGGGTGGACGGTGAAATTCGCGAGCTGAGCGACAATATTGAGCTCGATAAAAACAAAAAGCACGACATTGAGGTCGTGGTTGATCGTCTGGTCAAGAAGGACGGTTTGCAGGAGCGCCTGGCTGACTCCCTAAGCACCTGTCTCAAGCGGTCTGACGGCATTGCTGTGATTGACATTCTGACGGAGCGTCGAGACGCACCTGCGGCCAAGGCCGAGGAGAGCAGTAACGTCGTTCAGGGCAATTTTGGTCAGAACGGTAAAGACCTGCCCATGGCGGCAGAGAAGGGTGGCAGCTATGGTGAGCCAGAATTGCCGTCGGAACTGGTCTTTTCTGAAAACTTTGCCTGCCCCGAACACGGGGCGGTGATGGATGAGCTATCGCCCCGGCTATTTTCCTTTAACTCGCCCTACGGAGCCTGCCCCCACTGTCACGGTTTAGGCAGCCTGAAGACCTTTTCGGCGGAGCTAGTGGTACCGGACCCGAGTTTGCCGGTGTACGCTGCGATCGCACCCTGGTCTGAAAAAGACAACACCTATTACTTCTCACTGCTGTACAGCGTTGGCCAGGCCTACGGTTTCGAGATTCAAACCACCTGGGAGCAGCTCACGGACGAACAAAAAGAGGTCCTGCTGCACGGTTCAGACGACAAGATTTACATTGAGTCCGATTCCCGCTATCGGTCTCAAAAGGGCTACTATCGCAAGTACGAGGGTGTACTGCCGATTCTTGAGCGTCAGTACCGCGAGAGTACGTCTGAAACCTATAAGCAGAAGCTGGAAAAGTACCTTGTGGACCAGCCCTGTGATGTCTGTGGTGGGGCCCGGCTCAAGCCCGAGTCACTCGCGGTTCGCATTGGCCCTTACAGTATTACCGACCTGACCAGCGTTTCCATTCGCGATTGCCTGAACAACATTAATAATCTTGTGGGTGAGCAGGACGGTCCGCCCCTGCTGTCGGCTAAGCAGCTCCAGATTGGTGAGCTGGTGCTAAAAGAGATTAGGGCTCGCCTGACGTTTTTGTTAGATGTCGGTCTAGATTATTTGACCCTAGACCGCACCGCCATGACCCTTTCCGGCGGTGAGGCCCAGCGCATTCGCCTGGCAACCCAAATTGGTGCGGGGTTAACGGGGGTGCTGTACGTGTTGGACGAGCCTAGTATTGGCCTGCACCAGCGCGATAATGACCGACTGCTGCAAACCCTAGACCGGCTGCGTAGCCTGGGTAATACCCTGATCGTGGTCGAGCACGACGAAGATACCATCCGCGCTGCCGACTACATTGTCGATATTGGCCCTGGTGCGGGCATCCACGGCGGGGCGATTGTTGCCAAAGGCCAGTTAGACGATTTATTTGAGGCAGAAGACTCGCTGACGGGGGCCTATCTGTCGGGACGAAGCAAGATTGATACCCCCGCTGAACGCAGAGAAGGCAATAAGCGAAAGATTGTTATTCGTAGTGCTCGCCGCAACAATCTTAAAGACATTGATTTAGATATTCCCCTGGGTCAGTTTGTCTGTGTCACTGGGGTTTCAGGGTCTGGTAAGTCTACCCTAGTGAATGAGCTGCTGTACCCAGCGCTGCAGCACCACTTTGGCAGCAAGATTCCAGAACCCAGAGAGATGGAACCGATCAAAGGGCTGCAGGCCTTAGACAAGGCCATTGTTATTGATCAGTCCCCCATTGGGCGCACCCCTCGGTCTAACCCGGCCACCTACACGGGCGTCTTCGATGTCATTCGTGATCTGTACTCGGAGACTATTGAAGCCAAGGCACGGGGCTATAAGCGCGGCCAGTTCTCCTTTAACGTCAAAGGTGGGCGCTGCGAAGCCTGCGGCGGCCAGGGCGTGAACGTGATTGAAATGAACTTCTTGCCCGACGTGTACGTGCAGTGTGAGGTATGCAAGGGTGCACGCTACAACCGCGAGACTTTGCAGGTCAAGTACAAGGGCAAGAACATTTCTGATGTGCTCAACATGACCGCAGAAGAAGCGCTGCACTTCTTCGAGAATATTCCTAAGGCTCAGTCTCGTCTACAAACCATGGTGGACGTGGGGCTGGGCTACATTCGTCTGGGGCAAACTGCGCCGACCCTCTCCGGTGGTGAGGCCCAGCGGATGAAGCTGGCCTCTGAGCTGGCTCGACGCTCCACAGGCAAGACGCTGTACCTGATTGACGAACCGACCACGGGGCTATCGTTTTACGACGTGCACAAGCTGTTGGACGTCGTACAGCGCCTGGTGGATAAGGGGAATTCGGTGATTATGATCGAGCACAACCTAGATGTGATTCGCTGTGCGGATTGGATTATTGACCTGGGGCCAGAGGGCGGCAATCGCGGCGGTGAAATTGTGGCACAGGGGCGACCGGAAGACGTGGCGAAGAACAAGCACTCCTATACGGGCAAGTATCTTAAGCAGGTGCTTGCACAGCATCCGCCCAAGCGGGTCTGATATCCGTCAGGAATTACGGTTTACACTGGAGCTGAGGTTTTAGCGATAGAGGATTGACACGATGCCCAGAGCTTCTATCATCCAGCCGGAGCAATCCTATTCCTTTGCGGACTATTTCAAGCTTAACTTTGCACCGCAAGACATTTTGGCCTACTTCAGTGTCTCTCTTCGGCGACAGGCGCTCAGGCACGCGCATTATGCGGGACCACTAGATCGACTAGAGGGGTTGAAAGCCAGAATTGAAGAGAGTTTACCTCGCCTGAGCCTGACCAGTGAAATGGCTCGAAGAGAATTTTTGATCGCCCCTGTTTTGACCGATGTGTTGCACTCCACGTTGAGCTGCGCCTCGGTGTAGTGCA
>JBCBOC010000112.1:0-8557 GCA_039821475.1 Cyanobacteria bacterium J06632_22
CAGCCTTGGGTGGTGCCCCCTACACAAATTCCCCTCGACTGTTGGCGGTGGCGGCCCGTTCGGTGGGAGGCACCATCGACGCGAGCCAATGTACGCGGGTTCTGAATGAGGTTATCGGTGACAGTAATGGTCAGCCGGGGCAGACCTTTCAATTGCAGGCAGTGCCGGTGCTAGCGCGGGCTGAAACGGAACACCTGGTGGTGACGCTGCCCAATGGCGCTCAACAGATTTGGCAAGAGGTGAACGATTTTGCTGATTCGGGGCCCGATGACTGGCACTACACGCTAGATTCTCTGACGGGGACAGTCCAGTTTGGTCCGCTGATTCGTGAACCGGGTCAGCTCAGGGCCGCAACGGTGGCGAGATCGCATCAGCAGGCTAACGGTACGGCCCTACTGACGACAGCACCGCAGCTGATGGAGCGCCAGTACGGGGCCGTGCCTGCGCGTGGGGCTACCCTGACCCTGCAGGCCTACCGGACCGGCGGTGGCCAGCAGGGCAATGTTCAGCCTCAAACGTTGCGTGTGGTGAAGTCGGCGGTGCCCTACGTATCGGCGGTCACCAACCACGGTCCGGCCTATCACGGTGCCGATGGTGAGTCCTTGGATAATGCGGTGTTACGCGTCCCCAGACTGCTGCGTACTCGCGATCGCGCCGTCACTCCTGAAGACTTTGAGACCCTTGCAATTGAGGCCAGTCAGGGCGCTGTTGCCCGCAGTATTTGCCCCCAGCAAATCAACGACCAACCCGGGCTAGTGAGGGTTCTACTGGTGCCCCAGGCCAATTTGAACAGTATTGAAATGGGGCAGGGCATTACGCCTGGGGCCTTCGACCTGACGCCTCAGCTGACGCAACAGGTCCTGCAGTACCTGGACGAGCGTCGCCCGCTAGGGGTGCAGGTGCAGCTCCAGACGCCCGATTACATTGGCGTAGGGGTTCAAACGGAGGTGGCCCTGGACCCGGCCTATGGATCGCCCGAAGCCCAGCAGGCGATTTTGCAGGAGCTGCGGGTGACCCTTTACCGATTTTTAAACCCGCTGGTGGGCGGACGGGAGGGCCGCGGTTGGCCCTTTGGCACCGCAGTGTATCCGTCGGATATTATCACTCAGCTTCAGGGGGTGACGGGGGTGCGTTATTTAGGGGCGGTGATGCTGTACGAGATTCGTCGTACGGCCAATGGTTGGGTACGGCAATTGGCCCCGGACAATGTAGTCAAGCCGGGCCCCCTGGGGCTGGTGTGTTCCTGGGCTGACCCTCAACTGCGGTCAGGTCATGCCATTAGCGTAATTAGCTAGGAGGGGGCATGGTCAACATTCAAACGCGACAGCTCATGAGCCTGGAACTGGTGCCGCTGCAAGCGCCGCCAGTGGATCGATCGGAGCTCATGCAGCGTCGCCAAGCGGCAGTACCGACGACGCTGAGTACCGACTTACAATTGCGGCCCGGCGATCTGAGTGAGCTGGTGATTCGGATCAAAAATCACTCCACTGAACCGCTCCAGCTCCAGTTTTCGGTGTCTGGGGATGTTCCCCCAGACTGGTGGCAACTGCGCACCGAGGGCTCCAGACTGCCGGCCCGTCATCAGATGGAGGCGGTGCTCTATTTTGCGATCGCATCTGACTTCTTTGAGCGACCCCTGTCGCCCGATCAGCTGCCGCTGAAAATCGATTACACCGGAGAGCTGGGGGTTGAAGCCGTCACCCCCCGGGGCGATAGCCAGCAACAGATCCATCCTTTCCGTGTGCTGGTGCGCCCTGAAAGCCAGTACTTGGAGCTGTTGCCCGACATTTATCGCAATGTGGATTTTGTGGGGCGCTTCCTCAAAATTGCTGAAACCGCCTTTGAGCCGACGACCGATATTCTTGACCATCTGTGGGCCTATCTGGACCCTTTGACGGCACCCCAGGCTATGCTCCCCTTCCTGGCCCACTGGGTGGGCTGGGCCTTTGACGGTCCCCTCAGCCTAGCCCAACAGCGGGCGCTGATTCGCTATGCGATGGAGATTTATCGGTGGCGAGGTACCCGGCGGGGGCTGCGATTTTACCTGCATCTGGCCAGTGGTCTGCCCCTAGATGACCATTTGCCCGATGAAGAACAAAAGGCTATTGGCATCCATGAACAGTTTGGGCAGGGCTGCGTCCTGGGCGAAACCCGACTGGGGTATTCCGCGACCCTCGGTGGCTACCGTCCCTACCACTTCAGCGTGCGGCTCCGCCCTCCGGCGGACTATCCCGTAGACCTCACCCTGATTCGCACCATTTTAGAACAGGAAAAACCCGCCTTCTGTTCCTACGATCTCTCGGTTGAACCCCGGGTCGCAACAGAATCCTAACCCCCCACTGCTCATTACCACCTCACCCCACTACCCCACCATGACCCTCACCCCTCTACAGCGCCTACAGGTCAACGACGGTCTCTTGATTACGGCAGACCGCTGGCAGATTGCCCACGGCTACCATCAACAGCGACAGAAGATTCATTACGAGTCGCTGCACCACGGTGGCATCGTCAGTGGCCTAGGGGTGGCGGTGGGTCCTGTACCTGAGTCTGCTCCGAGCAAGTACCGCCAGTCCCGCTGGTTGACGATTCAGCCGGGGTTGGCGATTGACACGTGGGGTAACCCTATCGTCGTGGCCAATTCCGAAAGCTGTTATCTCTCTGCCCAGCTTACGGAAACCACGACAATTTATATTGTGCTGCGCCATTCTGACCGCAGCAGTGCCGATGCGGCGGCGGGCACGGACATTGTCCAAGAGGCATTTCAGATTTTAGAAAAGAACAGTCCGGCAGAACCGGGTGAAGTAGAACTGTGTCGCGTGCGGCTGACGCCGGAGGCGACCGAAATTGTGTCGCCTGTAGATGTGTTTAATCCGCTGGAGAATCAGCTGGATCTACGATTTCGTAACCCTGTACGGGCGCGCCCTTCCCGGTCTGCCACCGTATCGGCCTGGCCCCGTCGCAGTGATGTGTTAAGGCAATTTCAGGGGCTAGCCGAAACGTTGTCGGGGCTCTACCCCGCCCTGCAGGCCGAGACCGTGCCAAATCCCGAGGCCGGTGATCTGACGCACTTGAGCCACCGCGATTTCCAGCAGCTCGACCGCAGCGAACAACAGCAGATGGCGGCCCACCTTAGGGGCGGTGGTGTCCTACTGGTAGAAGCGGAGTGGGGTCAGCTGGGTGAGCTCTATCAAATTGAAGCGGAACTGCAATGTGCGATCGCAGCGGGGCAACTGGGTACTCCTAGTGCCCTCCAACAGGATGCCGAGCGAGAACTCGCCGAAGTGCAGCAAACCCTGCAACATCGAGTAGATGAACTGTCGCGGCCCCTGGTGCAGTGGCTCGACCAGGAAGACTTACCGACGGCACCGGGATTGGCCGCCGAAGTGCGATCGCAACCGTTCACCTTTGCCCAATGGCCCACCCTGCACAGTGTGCCTGTCGGGCTGTATGGCTGGGGTGGGCTACTGCTACTTGTCGGTCCCCTGCCGCGAACCTGGTGCGGTGTGAACCTGCCGCGTCATGAACAAAGAAGCGCCCAAGAACTGGGGATTAACCTATTGCACTTTGCCGCTCAGCGCCGCCATATGCATCGCTTACTCCAAGTTCCGTACCCCACCTAGCCGCTGCCCGTACCCCCTCACCTCCTTTACGCTCCTCACCACCCAGCTTTCACCATGCCTAAACAGATCGCCACCCAACTCTCCACCCACACCGTTCACCTCGGCGATGGTGAAGATCAGTTTGAGGTGACGGTCAATAACCTGAGCGATCACTTTGCCACGTTTGCCCTCGACCTGTCGGCTTCTGGCGTAGACCGCAAGGCAAGCGACTGGTATAGCCTCACCCCCGACCTCTCTGCCAAAATCCCGGCGGGCGATCAGGCCAACTTTGTGGTCAACATCCTGGAGGTGCCGCCCATTCCCGGGGGCTTTACCGGCAAGATGAATCTCAATGTCAACGTCACCTGCCTAGAACTCGGGGAAGAAGATCGACAGCCTTTAAACTTGGTGGTGGCCGGTTCTGGTGCGCTGCCACCGACGCTACACCTCCCCGAAGATACGTTTTGTTTGGAGCCTGGGGAACTGGTGGAAATGCCCCTACAGGTGCATAACCCCAATCGGAATACGGCCAACGTGCGCGTGGTGGTGCGCGGTTTGCCCAACGCTTGGCTGACCGATGGCCACGAGCGCCGTGTGCAAATTGCGGCCCAAAGCTATGCCAACATTCTGTTCATTTGTCAGCCGCCGGTCTCCAGTGAGGCCGTCAGTGGCCTTTACCCCTTTGAGGTCGAGGTCAGCTACGCTAAAACCCTGATTGTTAAACAGGCCGGGACCCTAGAGGTGCTACCCACTGGGCAGGTGAACTTTACCTGCCAGGCCACGGACCCGCCGGAGCCAGCGAGTTCAGCCTCTGCTGAGAATACTCAGCACTACACCCTGACCCTGGACAATCAAAGCAACGTGGATCAAACCCTTGCCCTCACCCTAAACCGGGTGGATATTCCTTGGCATGAGCGGGTGAGATCGCTGCTGACTCGTCGTCCGCCTCAGCCTGCCCCGACCAGCCGCCACTGGCTACAGATGACTCCGGCAGAAACACACCTGAAGGCGGGTGACACCACAGAGATTGCCCTGACATTGGCGCCCCGGGCCCCGTGGTGGGGCTGGCGAAGACGGCAGCAATTTCAGCTGCGTCCTCAGAATCCGAAAACGCCCGTGCAGCCTGCTGACCAGATTGTGGAGCTGTTGGCGCGGCCGCGGCTGCCGTTTTGGGCCCAGGGCATGGGGGTGGCGAGTGTGCTATTTGGGGTGGCCCTAATCAACTATTGGCAAGCCGGCCATCGAGGTCCGGTGAATAGCGTCCAGTTTGACGGTCAGGCCAATACTGTTGTGAGTGCCAGTGACGACCATACCCTGCATCGCTGGCGGGTCGGCCGCGGGCTAAGAGATGTCGCCAAGCTCAAGGGCACCAATAAAGCCATTCGAGTGGTGCGTTACCGTCCCCGCAATAATGATCTGCTGGCGGCCGGTCTAGAGAATGGTGAAATTCAGCTTTGGGATTTTCTTACCCAGCGGACCCCGCTCACCTTAGTGGCCCAAAAAGACGACCGCGTCTTTGATCTGGCCTTTACGCCGGATTCTCGCAATCTGTTTAGCGCCCACGGCAGCGGTAATGTGCTGCGGTGGAATGTGGAGAACTTAGGTGACGCCCCCACCCAACCCCAGCAACAGCGCAATTTCAACTTCGCCCTCCAAAGTATTGCCCTAGTCGGTACCGAGGCCAATACTTTGGCCCTAGCTGGACGATTCAATCGCTTGGTGCTGTGGAATTTCGAAAAAGACGAGCAAATCGCTGTGGATTATCCCGCGGGGGATGGTAATCAGTACATTTTTGATCTGGATGTTGCTGCCCAAGAGACGTCTCGTCTAGCCTCATCCGACAATCAGGGACGCATCATGCTGTGGAACTTGGAGGATTGCCTGGCGGCGCGCGAGACCTGCCGCCCCACCGATCAGTGGGCTGATGGTCACAGTGGCGAAGCGGTCAACAGTGTTGCCCTGACCAAGGATGCCTGCTACCTGGTCAGTGGGGGCAGCGATGGTCATATCAAACTCTGGGATCTGAATACCGTGGGACAGGTTATGGCGGAGCGGTCCATCGACAACTTCCGTCAGCCCATTAATAGCGTGGATGTGGTGCAGCGTGGCAATACCCTATGGATTGTCAGTGGCGGCAACAATCACCACGTTCGCCTACACCGCGCCCGTGCCAACAATACTGCCTGTCCCTAGAAATATGCCCGGTCATCGCCTCACTCCCTCATCGCCTCACCCCCTCACCCTCTAAATGACCTACTCTCTCCCCATGCAGTCCCTGGCCACGGCTACCGATGCCGTTTCATCTCAGCCGATTGGTGTGATTATCTCCGCCCTCGGAGATGCCTTGGTTCAGCCGGGAGAAACGCTAGAGCTGAGCGTGATTGTGACCAACAAGGGCAACCAAAGTGCGGTCTTCGACGTTTTTCTCGATGAGTTGCCCGCTGTGGTCCATCCCTGGTGTCGCACGACCCAGACGCGATTGGCCTTGGCTCCAGGACAGGGTGAAGAGGTTGTTTTTGAATTTGACGTGCCGGTCACAGCGCTGTCTGGGGCCTATCGTTTTTGGTTGGTGGTCGATGCGCCGAATCACTATGCCGATACGCCGCCGCTACGCTACGAACAAACCCTTCAGGTGCTGCCGCCTGCGCGCAGCACTCGACGTGACAACGATCCGACCTTTGCCGTTGAGCCGGTGACCACCAGCCGGACCCCCGTCAGCACTTTGCCGGGGAATCCGCTGCAGTTTCAGGTGCATGTCTACAATCGGGCCGACCGGGTTGATCGCTTTCGGCTGCGCTGTCCCGATCTCCCCAATGACTGGGTTCGGGTGGACTATCCCCAGGGGTTTCAGGCGCCCGGACTCTCCGTGCCTGAACCGTACTTAGACCTTAATCCCGATACCGAAGGGATTATTCTCCTGACGGTTACGCCGCCTGCCGATGCCTTAGCTCGGACGGTACTGGCAACGCTACAGCTCAAGTCGGAGAACGATCCGGCGCTGACGCTGTTGGATGTGCTGTATCTCACCATTAAGCCGATTTACCAGGTGGATGCTCGCTTTCGGACGCTGGTTAGTCGGGTCCAACAACAGGCCGGGCTGTATAGCGTGCAGGTTTCCAATCAGGGCAACACCTCTCGCACCCTTAATCTGAGTGTGTTGGGGCTAGAAGGGGGAGCGCTGTGTGACTATACCCTCTCGCCTGAGACTCTAAGGCTGGCACCGCAGCAAACCCTCACCAGCGATATTACGGTTCAACCCAAGTCACGGTGGAAACGGCCGGTCTTTGGGGGACCACGTCTGGTCAATTTTGAGGTGTTGCTGACGGACCCGGCCCAAAAGCCTTTGCCAGATTTCCCGATGCCGGGGTTGTTAACCTGGGAGGCAAGGCCCTGGTGGCAGGTTCTTCCCTTTGTGATGTTGTTGTTGGGGTCTGTGGTCGGGTTAATTGTGCTGACCTGGTGGTTTTTTATTCGTCCGCCAGCACCTGCTAATATCCTACGGTTTGCGCCAGAATCGACGGTCTATGAGGCCAGTCGGGGCGACACGGTGCATCTTGGGTTTGATATTGACCGTGCAGAACGCATTCAACAGATTGAAATTATCGGCCAGTCTGTGGAGGGAGAACTGTTGAGCGGGCCGCTGGTGTTTGACCTGAGTAATGGGTTGCCGCCAGCGCTAGAAGAGCGCTGTAGACAGCAGCGACGGCGATTGACCTGTCGGAATATTCGCACAGACGCGCGACGTCCAGGGGACTATATCTTTACGTTGACGGCCATTCCTAAGCGCGGGCGTAATGCCGTGACCCTGCGGGAGACGACTCTGCCGGTTGCGATCGCACCGGTTCCCTTACCTACCATTATGGCCTTTGCGCCTACGGCCACCGACTATGCCGAGGCGCCGCCACCGCCTAAGGACACAGACGAAACGACAGCCCAGAAAACGGCCCAGAAAACGGCCCAGGAAACGGCCCAGGAAACGGTTCAGAAAACGGACAAGGCGCTAGAGGTCGATCAGCCGCTCAATGCCTTTATCCCCTCGACCCCAGAAAAAAATCCCCACGTGGCCCGTGTCGACTGGATCATTGATCATCCAGAGCAATTGGCTGGGGTGCAGCTGGTTGCCGTCGATGCCGAAGGCACAGCGTTGACGCCCAGCTACCTGTTTGACTTCACGGATGGGTTACCGGATGTGCTCACGGATTTTTGTGTGTTGGCCGAACAGCTGGTTTGTCGCAATATCCCCACGGGACAATCCCAGGCCGGGACCTACGCCTTTGAGCTTACCGCTTTGCCCTTGGGGACCCCTCCAGAGACGCCCATCGTTGCCATCAGCGATCCGGTGACCATTCAGGCTCGTCTGCCCCGCCTGTTGAGCTTTACCCTGAACGGTGAACCTGCCGAGCCCCACTATCTGGTGCCGATTCGGCCCGGCGACCCGCCCCTCAGTCTAGAACTGGCCTGGGAGGTGGAGAACAACCCCGGCACCCAAGTGGCGCTAGCTCCAGCACCGGGTGATGTTGCCACCGAAGGCGTGCTGCCGATTCCCCTCACCCCTGATCCGGGGGAGACCGTCGTGTCGCTGATGGTGACCAACTCGGCTGGGGAACAGCTAGTGCGGTCGATTACGATTACTACCTATGATCCGGCACCGGAAAGCCCAACCATTGTTGTGAATACTGGGGATGCAGGTGGTGAAGCGGGCGGCGATGCTGCCGGAGCAGCGGGCGGTGGTGCGGGGGTCGGTGGTGCACCGCTCGGTGTGCCGATTCCACCGCGACCGGGCACTGTTTCTCCCAGGGAGCTACCACCAGAGTTTGAGTAGGCTCAAGCTATCGGTTTAAGTTAGGACGTTGAGTGCGGCTATAGCTCTCGCCACGTTGCTGAGGACAATCCTGGCGCTCAAGTGCTTAGTATGGTCGCCAGGTAGCCCGCCGTCGTGCACAACCCCCCAAAAAGAG
>JBCBOC010000612.1:0-3152 GCA_039821475.1 Cyanobacteria bacterium J06632_22
GTGAGCGACTCAAGGCCTTCCTCAGCCGGATGAATATGGCACTCGTCTAGGCTTCTGTAACAGCCTACCGATAATGGCTCTAGTGAAGCGTCATAGCAAACCAGTAGTGGGCTAACAGTGATCTAACCCATTGGTTCGCTACCTTTAGCCTTTCGACGAGATTTCGACTTACCAAGGCGGGCAGCCGCCAGTGATTTTTCTAACCAGCTCTGGAGCTGCTCAGGCTCACCCAGTAGCCGCTGGGGTAATTCCCAATAAGACATCTGTATGGGTTTTCCCTTGCCCTCATAGGTAAAGGGCTGCATCTCCTCAGCCTCGTAATCTGACTGGTTGCTGGCATCGACCTTAAAGTACAGCGTCGTGTCGGCAATTAGGGCAAACATAGTGCCGCTGGTATACAGCCCATACCCCCCAAACATACTGCGCGCTGTGACCGGCGCGACCTGATTGAGCAAAGCCACCATCTCGTCCTTAAAGGCGGCACTATCGGCAGAGGGCATGGCACAACACCAAAACATATCCCGTTAAATGTACAGCGTTAGTCAGGAATTCGGATGGGGTTGCCTGTATATAGGTCTAGGATCAGCCTGAACCGTTCTGAGCACTGTGCTATATCAGCCCACCAGAACCGGGCTGCGACGCCATTGCGTTTTACACCAAGCGGAATCACCGTACTCCGTGTCCTAACGTCAATGGCGCAGGCCATATATTCTTTTACATTTCTGCTGATAAGGGGAATTCCATGAAATTGTCTCGCATCCTTTCGATGGGTCTGATGACCGCCGCGACCGTAGCGACTGCACTACCTGCGATCGCAGCACCCAAAATCGCCAGTGGCGAAATCACCCTCGACACCAATATGAACGGCTGCCTGGCCGAGGTTGACGAGTTTCTCACCATGCTGGACGTTGAATCCTCCAGCTTTGATATTGGCCGTACTGGCTTTTTTGACGACGGCACCTTCCGCGTCCTGTGCTATCCCAACCCCTATGAAAACAGCGACACCACCCTAGCCGTCATCTTCGTCGCCCATGAAGATGATGTAGAAGTGGCCGGTGGCTTTGTCGACGTTGCCCTAGAACAGCTCGGCAACTAACCCTGGGCACATCCAGCAACGGCTGGCCATATCAACGATGCGTTGTGACTGTCATGGTCATGACGCATTATTTTTTAAGCATCTTCTGCAACGGTATCGCGCCGACCCAGCAGTCGATTGCGGAGGTGCTTAATGCGATCTCGATACTTAGCGGCTTCTTCAAAGTCCAGATCTTTAGCAGCAGCCTTCATCTGCTTTTCAAGCTGGGCAATAAAATCGGGAATATCCTCCAATGGCAGGTCATCACGCTGTTCGTAAACCTCTTCCAGTTCCTGCGCATTGAGACGACGCGATACCTCCAAGAAAGAGAGAATCGAATTTCCCTTTTTTCGCTTAGTTGATTTAGGTGTAATGCCGTGCTTTTCGTTATGGGCCTGCTGAATCGCTCGACGGCGAAGGGTTTCACTGATCGCCTTGTCCATGCTGTCGGTCATATTGTCCGCATAGAGAATGGCGTTACCCTGCACGTGACGGGCCGCGCGGCCAATGGTCTGAATGAGAGAGCGCTCCGCCCGCAGGAAGCCTTCTTTATCCGCATCCAAGATGGCAACTAGCGACACCTCCGGTAAGTCCAACCCTTCCCGCAGCAGGTTCACACCCACCAGCACATCGAAAACACCATTTTGCAGATCTTGAATAATCTCGATTCGTTCAATGGAATGAATCTCGGAGTGCAGATATCGCACCCGCACCCCATGCTCTTCGAGGTATTCGGTTAGATCTTCGGCCATACGCTTGGTCAGCGTGGTTACCAGTGTCCGCTCATCTTTTTTGACCCGTTCCTGAATTTCAGACAGCAGGTCATCGATCTGACCGTCCGTGGGCCGAACAAAAATTTCTGGGTCCAAAATGCCTGTAGGGCGAATGATTTGTTCGGCTACCCGGTCCTCGGACAATTCCAGCTCCCAAGCACCAGGAGTCGCAGAGACAAACACACACTGGGTGACCTTATCCCAAAATTCTTCTGCCTTGAGGGGACGGTTGTCTGCTGCGCTGGGCAGTCGGAAACCGTGGTCGATCAACACCTTTTTACGGGCCTGGTCGCCATTGTACATGGCCCGCACCTGAGGAATGGTGACGTGGGACTCGTCCACCACCAGCAGCCAGTCCTTAGGAAAGTAGTCGAGTAGGCACTCCGGCGGCGCACCAGCGAGACGACCCGCCAGGTGCCGCGAGTAATTCTCAACGCCGTTGCAGTAGCCCACCTCCTGGAGCATTTCCAGGTCGTACTTAGTCCGCTGCTCTAGCCGTTGCGCTTCTAGCAGTTTGCCTTCTTTTTCGAGAAACTCTAGCTGTGCTTTGAGTTCGTCGCGAATGCCCTGACAGGCGGCTTCAAGCTTGTCATCGGGGGTGACAAAGTGACGAGCCGGGTAAATATTCAAAGCATCCATGCTCTGCAGGGTCGCCCCAGTCACCGGGTCCACATAGCGAATGGCGTCGATTTCGTCGCCGAAGAACTCGACACGAATAATGCGGTCTTCGTAGGCAGGACCGATTTCCATCACGTCGCCCTTGACCCGAAAGCGACCTCGACCCAGGTCAATGTCATTGCGGGTATATTGCACCGAGGCCAGATCTCGTAGAATCTGTCGCTGATTGGCTTCCTGCCCTACCCGCAACGGAATCGCCGCGTTCAGGTACTCGGACGGAATGCCCAAACCGTAGATGCAGCTGACCGAGGCCACGACAATCACGTCTTTCCGCTCAAACAGCGATCGCGTCGCCGAATGCCGCAGCATGTCGATTTCTTCGTTGACCGAGGCGGTCTTGGCAATGTAAGTATCCGATACGGGGACGTAGGCCTCAGGCTGGTAGTAGTCGTAATAGCTGATGAAGTATTCCACCGAGTTCTCGGGGAAGAACTCTCGCAGCTCATTGCAGAGCTGGGCCGCCAAAGTTTTATTGTGGGCCAGCACCAGGGCAGGCCGCCCAATTTTGTCAATCACCCGCGCCATGGTGTGGGTCTTACCGGTGCCCGTGGCCCCCAGCAGGGTTTGGTATTGGTGCTTCTTTTTTAGAAAGCCTGTTAGCTGTTTGATGGCCTTGGGCTGATCAC
>JBCBOC010000658.1:0-2888 GCA_039821475.1 Cyanobacteria bacterium J06632_22
GGGTCTGTTAATCCTGTGACTGGCGGGCACTAACGGGGCTGACGATGCCGTTCGGCTAGCCAGTAGCCTAGACCTACGCCAATAAAGCTGCAGACTAAATCAAGGGCATCCAGCGTGCGGTTGGGCGATAGAAACTGGAGTAATTCTTCCGTCAGGGTGAATAGACCAAACAGTGCTGGAAACACGGGAAGCGTTACAGACCAGCGGCGCAGATGCCGCAACTGCAGGACACGATGGCCTAAATAGGTGGCAATGCAGTAGAGAATGACGTGTCCGGCTTTGTCATAGTAAGGAATGCGATTCAAGGCGCCTAGCGGGAGGTTGCCAGTGTACGCGGCCCATAGGGTCAGGAGGAATAGCCCGCCGTAGATGGTGGCCATGAGGTAGGTACTACGGCCGATAGACTTCTGGACGCTAGACATGTGGCGGGATGAATCTAAATTGCTTTGATTAACGCTACAACTGAAACGGGTTCAATTTCTGATGGCTAAAAAAGGAAGCCAGAAAAATTGACTGCCTGCCAACCTAGGGAGCAAGCGACAAATGATGCGACGGGGACGGTGGCTAGTACTGATGGTTTGCGTGGTGGGGCTGTTAATTTGGGGGGGCTGCCAGTCTTCACTGTCTCGAGCGAATCCACCGCTAGCCGTACAGGGAGCCCGTCTGGTGGAAGACGTTCGGGCCCTGGCCCGGGAACGCTACCGTGATGACGATTTGGCTGAGGTGCGCGCTTATCTTAACCGTCAGCTTGCTGGGGTGGGGTACGCCGTGGAAGCCCAAACTTTTGAGTTTCAGGGCGTGTCGGGGGTTAATTTGGTTGCCATTCGGCCTGGACTTGATACCGCAGCCGGAACGGTGTTGGTGGGGGCGCACTACGATTCTGTGCAGGGTTCTCCAGGGGCTGACGACAATGCTAGTGCCGTGGCTGCTGCCTTAGAAATTGCGCGGTTGTTTGCGGACTATCCTACTGCAGCCACACTAAAGGTTGTCTTTTTTGACCAAGAAGAGCTTCAGCCTATGGGGGAGGGCATCTTGGGCAGTAGCGCGTTTGTGTTGGAGGCGGCAAATTTAGACGGGCTCAGGGGGGCGGTGATTTTAGAAATGTTGGGGTATGCCTGTATGACGCCAGGCTGCCAGCAGTATCCAGTGGGGCTAGAACTGCCAGAACGTCGCGAGCTAGGCGATTTTCTCGGGGTGATTGGTGATACACAGCATCCTGAGCTACTGGCAGCGTTTTCTCCTCGTTCTGATGTCACCGATGCTGATGCCGCTGTTGAGGTGAATGGCGCAGCAACGTTACCGATGATTACGCTGCCAGTACCCATTAGCGCGGCAGTATTGTTGCCGGATCTGTTTCGAAGTGACCATGTACCGTTTTGGATCAAGGGTATTGGGGCTGTAATGGTGACGGATACGGCTGATTTTCGTAATCCGAACTATCATCGGGCCACAGATACCGTGGAGAGCTTGGATTTCGATTTCTTAACCCGCTCGACCCAGGCTGTTGTGCTAGCGGTGGAGCAGTTACTGGAGGGATAGCGTGTGATATTAGGAGCGAGACGCTACGCCATTATTGGTACGGGAGCCATTGGTGGGTATTACGGGGCGCGACTACAGCAGGCCGGTTGTGACGTACATTTTCTCCTGCGCAGTGACTATGCCCATGTGCAGCAGCAGGGGCTGGTGGTGGAGTCAGCTGTGGGGGACTTTACCCTGCCCCAGGTGCGAACTTACCGTGACGCGGCACAGATCCCTCCGGTAGATGTGGTGATTGTGGCGCTGAAGACGACGCAGAATTCGCTTCTTCCTAAGCTGCTGCCGCCGTTACGAGACGGAGCCGTGGTGCTGACGTTGCAGAATGGTCTGGGGGTGGAGGGTGCGATCGCAACGTTCCTCTCTGAGCAGATCGCCCCAGAACAGATTCTCAGTGGCCTGTGCTTCATCTGTTCTAACAAGGTTGCTCCTGGGCATATTCGCCACTTAGACTACGGCAAAATATTGATCGGGGCCTACAGTCCTAGTCATGCCATAAGACCCATCACGCCCTTGATGGAAGCGATTGCGACAGACTTTCGACAGGCCCAGGTGCCAATAGATCTGACGGACGATCTGTTTATTGCTCGATGGCGCAAGCTGGTATGGAATATTCCCTATAATGGCCTTTCTGTTGTCTTAGATGCGACCACTCAAGAGATGATGGCCGATGCTAGGGTACGGTCTCTAGTCGAGGCGCTGATGAAGGAGGTGGTGACGGCTGCCAATACCTGGGGAGATAAGCTGTCAGCAGGGATGACCGAAAAAAGAGAGATTCCCGCAGATTTTATTCCATACATGCTGACCACGACCGAAAAGATGCGGCCTTATCGAACCAGTATGAAGATTGATTGGGATGAGGGGCGACCGTTGGAGGTGGAGGCGATTTTGGGAGAGCCGGTGAGGGCGGCGCAGGAAATAGGGGTTGCGGTACCGAGGATAGAGATGTTGTACGAGCAGTTGAGGTTTATGGCCAGTCGGCGGTAGGAGCATAGAAGACTTCCCCGTGGGGTGAGCGTCTCGCTCGCCCAGTTAAAGCACACCCCGAGTCCTTATTCTTCATAAGCATTCAAAGCATTTGGCAGGATTCGGCAAGGCAGGGGATCGCTCCCTAATCCTTAATCCCCACGCCCTCTTTCACCATCTCCTGCTTCCGACTCCGCACTTCTAAATGCACGAGCAGCGCGTTGATATCTGCTGGGTTAACTCCACCAATGCGGGTAGCTTGGCCAATGGTCAGGGGACGAATAGAGGTGAGCTTTTCGCGAGACTCCATCGATAGGGTTTCGATGGCCATGTAGTCTAGGTCTTCGGGGAGCTTGCGGTTGGTTTGTTTGCTGACCTGTTCGATTTGA
>JBCBOC010000729.1:0-2473 GCA_039821475.1 Cyanobacteria bacterium J06632_22
GGTGGTATCCGACAGTTTGGTTGCCAGACTCGCCACAGCACCCAACGCTAAAAGCGTCATCCAATTTGAATTGGGGGCTTGATATTGCACGATGGCATAGGCCAGTGCACAGAGGGCAGCCACTAGGGCCGACCCCCAAACATTACCCGGGCCGCGTACCCCGGCGCGGGCTTCGGCTATGCCAGCGGCCTCTTTTTCGGCCAGCCCCACCTTAGTGACGGCTGAGCCCACCAAAAAGTACAGCATCGTCACCGCAAACCCTCGCCAGCCAAAGCTGCCCCATATCAATACGCCCAGTACCCAGGCGTTGGCATAGCCCAGCGGTGTCAGCAGCTTTTTGGGGGCGGCAAAGGCAATGCCCAGTAGGGCTGTGTTGATTGCGATCGCAACGATCCAGGGTGCTAGCGCTGAAGACATTAGCTCAGGAGAAAGCTCAAGCATAGCCCTCCATTCTCTGCATTACGCGTTTCTGCCTTACGCATCTCTGCCTCACGAGTCTCTGTCTCACAGGGATCTATCTCACAGACGACATCACAACAGGCAAAGCGGGCATGACGCTTTGCCCTGCCACGCCGCCATATTGCAGCGATTGCGTTGGTCGAGTTGCCAGGGACTCTTCCTAATGTTGAAGTCCCTTATTCTGGAGCCCTTCGACGCAGTTGCCACACAACCAACGTGACAGAAGCGATAGGCAAAGAATACGGCAGACACTCAGAAAAGAAAAGGGGTATGACGGTCCAATGTCCTTGAGGAGCTAATGGTCTTGGCGGTCAGCTCAGAGATGACTCACTTCGGTCAGTGAAGCAGGTCTCCCAGATATGACCGATACCCTAGTGGGTGTGTTGAGGGTGAGAATGCTCATGCCCATGATGGTGCCCATGATGGTGCCCATGCTCGTGATGATGCCCTTGGCTATGGGACACGTTATTGACCACGACCTTCAGTTCAGGATTAACCGTTTGCCCATCTTCCTCCAGCAGGTCGGCAATTAATGGGTCGGCCCAACGAGCGGCCATCTGCGTGAAATCGGGATGATCATTCACGCAGTCCATGCGCACATAGGTGACATCCGGCCGTTTCCGACGCAGGTGTTGAATGATGTGGTCCACGTCCAGTAACGTTTCGTGGTTCTCAGTGGCAAAGCCAATGGGCATGAAAACAATCGACGTGGCCCCCAAATCCATAAGATTTTTAGCGGCCTGGGTGACATTGGGCTGGGTCCACTCGATCATCGGCGTGTCGTGATTAAGCCAGCCAATGGATACGAGCGGAAACTTGTGGATCAGGCGATCGCGCACCGCATCGTACAATAACTGACTTTCGGTAATGCCCGAGGTGAACCCCTTAGCCTTGTGTGGACAGCCGTGGTTCATGAGCAAGATGCCTGTCTGAGACGGCAAGTGGGCAACGGCCAAATCCGCTCTGATTTTCTCTTCTACAAGACGAGCCAGCAGTTCAATATAGTCGGGTTCGTTATAGAACGAGGGAATGTAGCGGGTGCCCTGGAGCCAGTGCTCGCTTTGGCCGGTCAAATCGGACAGCGCATGATTGACCTGCTCAACTGCGATACCGCTGGTAAAAATGGAATCGACCACTAACAGCGGGTAGATCAGCAGCTTAGTAAAGCCCTGTTGTTTGATCTGTTCGATGACCTGATGGGGCAAATGGGGCGCACAAAAGTTAAAGGCTTTAAAGACTTCAACGCGCTCTCCCCAGCGATCCTGTAGCGCGCGCTCAATACCCTGCCGCTGCCGTTCAAAAATCTCATTGTGAGGTGAGATAAAGTGATTGTGCTGGTGGCTCCACTCGTGTAGGTCAAAAATCGCCAATAGCTTGGCTAGCGGTGGATACACCCAAGTTGGCACGGGGGCAAACTTGGCAGTCAGCAGATTGAGTGCCTGCTCATTGTAGTTCGCAAAATCCTCATAGCTCTCGACTTCGCCGTAGCCCATTAGCAAAACAGCGACTCGATCAGCCGCAGCCGTTGTCTGCCCCTGGGTGGTGTGTTCGCGAGGAATTGCAACCATATACTGTGCCTCGAATGAGTGTGGGTGGTTTGCAATCTCCTGTCTGTATTTTCTTGGCAACCGTCACACGATTTGTGCGCGATTGCCGACCCCTTGGCTACCACCGTTAAACGGCACTTGAGTGCCTGAAAATTAGCAGCAAAGTGGCCTATGCGATACGACGGTAGACTGCGATGTGGCTTAACGGTAGCGTGCCAAACTGCTGCCAGCCAGAAGCATTCGAGGAATTTAAGACGCTTGACATCAATCACTACAAGCCGTTAGCTGCCGTAATATTTAGCGTAGAAACTTATTGAGTGAAACGGTCTGAGTCAGGCGTGGGTTTTGGGCGGGTTGCGATACATATAGCGTTCGTTGCGTTGCTAAGAACAGTTTGTCTCGCTGGAAGCCTTTATTTTGCAGTCCCTCGGTGCAATCGAAGGGGTAGTAGAAACATTCGACGGCAC
>JBCBOC010000674.1:0-2793 GCA_039821475.1 Cyanobacteria bacterium J06632_22
AGCGCTTTCGCCAGTACATTTGCAATAGCATTGAGTTCAGTCACGGCATTGGGCTGTTGATCGCGTTGCCAAGGTTCGAGAAAGGTGGGTGAAATATGGCGGGGGCCACCGCTGGATTGCTCAATCACTTGCCGTAGGTGACCTTGCCAGGCCTTTTGGTTAGCCCGGTTGGTTTCCACAAAGACCTGAACATCCTTTAACCGGGGGTGTGAACAGATCGCTTCAATAAATGCCTTTTCTGCAGGGGTAATTACCCCATGGGTTTGATGAATATCGACTTGGTAAATGATGGCATTGGGGGGAGGGGACGCGTAGGCTTGCCAGTCGTCTGGCAGGGTGGGTAAGCGCTGTAGGTCTAACCCTCTTTCGTAGGAGAGATAGTCCTCCAATAGGGCCATGTCAGCGCCAATGAGGAACACTCGCGCCGTTTGATTGATATGGATGACATTGTTCTCATGCTCACGGGCCATGGCCTGCTCTAAGGCTGCACCAAAGGCTTCATCCGGTAAGTACAGGTCGGCATAAAGCTTGAGCAGATACTGGCCAATAGCGATCTCGTCTTGCCCCAATTGCTTTAGCACATCGTGCATTTGGCAACGCCAGTTATGTGTGTTCGCCCCGGTCACCACCAGGGTTTGTAAGTTTGCCAGCGCAGGTTGGGTAAACAGGGCCTCAATAAATTCAGCTTCGCGTGGCGTTAATGCAGGGTGGGCGCTGTAGACCAGAATATTAGGATGTTGGATATCATCCGCTGGCCAGAGACTGGGCAGCGCTAACAGTGCCTGTACATTGACGGTTTCTCGCGGTGCCAGGTTGTTTTCTAAGGTGGATAGCCTTGAACCAATAAGACAAAGATTGGCGACATTGCCAGTCGGCAAGTGCTCAATTGCTTTATGCAAGACGGCCTCTACTGCATCGTCCGACACAAATAGCAGATTCTCAGGTCCCATTACAGGCAGCATTCGAGATGATTCACAATCATTCTATACAGGTTAACTTTTGTCCAAGGCGCTCATGTCCAAGGCGCTCATGTCCAAGGCGCTCAATCAAAGGCGCCATCTCGGTAGATGGCTTAGGTGATGGTTTGCGGTCGTCGTAAGCAGTAGGCGACAAGCCCTGCAAAAATTGCTGTGCCCGTTGCATACTTTATGATGCCCGGAATGGCAGGATTGGGAGAAAAGAAGGCCTCGATCACCCCAGCAATTACCAGCATCGGTACGATGCCATACACCAGCCGGATTGCTTGCATCCCATACACCCGTAAGGCGTCCACTCGTTTGTATTGGCCGGGCAGCAAAATCCCCCGTGCCAGCAGCAACCCTGCCCCACCGGCAAAGAAAATGGCCGGTAGCTCCAGGGAACCGTGGGGGAAAACAAAGGCCCACAGATCATAGGCCAGGTTTGTCTGTGCCACGAGCACGGCGACTGCGCCAATCATCAGGCCGTTGAGCACCATGACATAGATGGTGAACACTCCGGGGGGGGTGATAATGGGCACCCAAGGAATAAAGAAGGCGATGCCGCCGAAGATAGCCCGTACTGCCACGCTGATGTTGTTGATCATCAGGGAACTGGACACCACCGGCTCATTACCTAGGATGGAAACGGTCCACAGTTCTTCGGACTGTCTGACCTCTTCGACAAAGCCAGGACCTAAAACCAGTGACATAAACGATGGGTCTTGCCAGGCATGCCACCACGCGACTAAACCGCTGAGGACGAAGAGTAGGGTTGCGATCGCAATGTACACCCAAGACTGTCGTACCGCTGCGGGAAAGCCGTACCGGTAAAACTCGATTACCGCCGTCCAGTTTTGCCGACGGGAGCCCTGGTAAATTTGCCCATAGCTGCGGGAGGTCAGCGCCTGCAAGTCTCGCACCAGCGAATCGCCAACTTGGTTCGTCCGTGCCCGAGCTAAATCCGCCGAAACAGAGCGATATAGGCTGGCCAGAGACTTTACCTCGTCCGTGTGCAGGGTCTTAATCCCTTTGGATTCGGCTCGCCGCAGCAGTGCGTCCAATTGCTGCCAGCTGGGCTCCCGACGGGCAATCCAACGTTGAACGTTCATGATTTTTTGGGTTTACTATATCTTGACTATGTCCATAGCGCTTTCCCCTGAGAACGGCGATAGGTTTCAGCTTGGACGTGTGATTGAGCCAAGGCTAACTTAAGATAGCGGCGGGTGGCTTCTCGGAATTCCAGCAAGTTTACGTGTAATCCTACACAGCATCTTTACATAGAGCGCTCCTATGACGTCTACAGCTCCGATTCGGCCTTTAAACATTGGCAATGTGGTTAGCGCCGCCATTAGCCTCTACCGAACCAACTTCAAAACCTATACCGGCCTCAGCGTCAAGGCCATTCTTTGGTATTTCATTCCCATCTATGGCTGGGCCCGCAGCCTGATGATTATGGGACAAATTGGTCGCCTGGGCTTCAAGGAAATGACGCGCGAGTCCGAGCCGCCACCGGTCGCCCTACGCCAAATTGAACCCAAGCTATGGAGCTTTTTGGGGGTGGCCTTCTTGGTCGGGATGATTTCCTTTGGCGTCAGCATCGCGACGTCCATCGTGAGCACCATTCTGCTGTTGCCCATCATGGCGCTGTCCTTCCTGGGTAGCTTTGGAGCGGCCCTAGGGGGACTGTTGCAGATCCTCATTCAGCTGGGCATGTTTGCCGTGCAGCTTTGGTTCCAGGCCCGGTTCTGGCTATACGACCTGTTCATTGCCGTCGAAACGGACCAGGAGTCGGTACAGTCGATTGGCCGTAGCTGGCAGATGACCCAGGGCAATG
>JBCBOC010000599.1:0-3218 GCA_039821475.1 Cyanobacteria bacterium J06632_22
CGTGGGGGAAGCCGCAACAGAAACGGTGGTGCGATCGCGATTACGCAATGCCAGCATCATTCATTTGGCCACCCATGGTTTGCTGGACGAGCAGCAGGCGCTCCAGAGCGCGATTGCCCTAACGCCAGAGGCCTCGGCCACACCGGGGGTAGACTCCCCGAACGATGGGTTACTCACTGCTGGTGAGATTATGGCGTTAGAGCTCACCGCTGATTTGGTGGTGCTGAGTGCCTGTAATACCGGGCGCGGACGCATCACGGGAGATGGCGTGATGGGACTGTCTCGGGCGTTTCTTGCAGCAGGCACGGAAACGTTAGTGGCGTCTCTATGGGCCGTGCCAGATCAGTCTACAGCGGCCCTGATGACGTCCTTTTATCAGCAGCTTCAGACCGAACCCGATGCTGCGGTGGCACTACGCCAGGCCATGCTCATCACTCGGGAGCAGTATCCCCATCCCCAGGACTGGGCAGCGTTTTTTGTGACAGGCCACTAGTGCAGCGTCACGACTAAAAACTCGGGTTGAGATTGGCAAATAGGGCCTAGCGAGTAGCGCTAGGTCGATAGTCCTTGACAGTCTAAGCACTCACACTATTCGCTATCTCACTATTCGCTATTTTGCGTTTCCCCGCCAACCCTCATTTCTAGCGTTGACAAGTTCTAGCGTTGACAAGTTCTAGCGTTGACAAGTTCTAGCCATGACCAGCTGAGGTGGCCGTCCCGATATCGCCAGCGCAGTAAATCCGCAGGCTGCCCGACGGCTAATCCTGGCAAGTTTAGGGCTTGGCGGGGTGCTTCGGTGGCCAGGCAGATGGCTTCATCCGGGCGAGCAAGGTGCCAGGCTACTAGATTGGTCGCACCGTCTAAGAGCGGCCGGGTGGTCCCGGCGAGGGTGCCATCCGGTAAACGGGCGGTGCCGCCAGTCACTTCGATCTCTCGTTCATCCCAGGGGTATGTCCCGTCGGGTAGGCCCAGGGGGGCCAGGGCATCACTGACCAAGAACAGACCGCTGCCATGGCCATTAGCGGTTTCTAGCTGTCCTCTCCAAGCGCGTAGCAGCAGGTCAAGCATTGTTTTAGAAACATGCTGACCATCGGCAATGAGGCCGCAGCTCACACCATGGCGCGTTAGGGCCGCGCCTAGGAGACCGGGCTCGCGGTGGTGCAGGCCTGGCATGGCATTGCAGGCATGGGTCACCATTGATGCTCCGGCGTCAAACGCCTGCTGGGCCTCGGTGGCTGTGGCTAAAGAATGGCCCAGACTGACGACAATGCCCTGGGCCTTCAGCCAGCTGACCACCGCGCCCGAGGGGTCTAACTCGGGGGCGAGGGTTACCACTTTAATCAAGTCGATGAAGTCTTTGAGCAGGGCTTGAACCTGATCTAGGATCAGGGGCTGCAGGTGCACTTCAGGATGGGCGCCCCGCTTGGCCGGGTTTAGAAAGGGGCCTTCTAAGTGAACGCCCAGGATATCTGCTCTAGGGAGTTCCAGGGGCGGCATCTCAGCAGAGAGAGGCCGGGTCGCTGCTACAGGCTCGGCTGGGCATACCGACTGTTGGTATTGACGCAGGGTTTCTAGACTGGTTTGCAGCGCTGCAGCGCTAGTGGTTACAAGGGTTGGCAAGTAGGCACTGATGCCTTGGTCCCGAAGAAAGCTGGAGACTTTAGCTAAGCTGGGCAGCGCCGTGGAAGTGAGATCTGGAAAGGCCAGTCCTAGGGCTCCATTGATCTGCAGATCCATACCACCCAGGGAGACCCAATCTCCATCTAGATCAACGGCTTGAATCGCGTTACTCATCACCCGCTCCATCGGCATGATGGATTTGATTTGGTGCTGGCGAATTTCTAGACAATATCGCCCGGTGCGGCCGGGCAAGCGGGCATTAAGCAAAATGGCAAGGTCTGGCATAGCCGATAGGAAATGCTGGGGGCCGGTTTGACCAGCGAAGCGCTGGTGAGTTGGAAAGGCTCGCGGGGGATACGAGGGCCTTAACGAATCATTTTCAGGATTGTCACAAGGCTTTACTGTGGATTTAGCCTTAGTTCTGCATGTTAGTGGTGCACACGGCTCGAAGCCGTGAATTTAAGCTGATCTAAAGTTGATGTTGCTCGCATGTTGCTCGCTGGATATTGTCCACTTGTACTCTGGCGGGTTGCCCTTCAGATTCCAGCTCATCTGCTTTGTGCACTGTACTGTATAACGAGCATACAGGGCTGACTGTTGTTCTCGGTAGCTTACAGCGATGACCTCTCCCCTCATTGGCATCATCATGGGCAGCGATTCTGACTTGCCAACGATGCAGGCTGCGATCTCAATCTGCGAAACCTTTGATGTGGCCCATGAAGTGGCCATTGTCTCGGCCCATCGTACACCTGAGCGCATGGTGGATTACGCCCAAACTGCTTGCGATCGCGGCCTCAAAGTTATTATTGCGGGCGCGGGTGGGGCGGCCCACCTGCCGGGTATGGTGGCGGCGCTAACGCCTTTGCCTGTCATTGGTGTGCCGGTTAAAACGCGGACGCTGCAGGGGGTCGATTCACTGTACTCCATCGTCCAGATGCCTGGTGGTGTACCCGTGGCAACGGTGGCCATCGGCAATGCTGAAAATGCTGGCCTTCTGGCCGTACAGATGCTGGCCGCACACAATCCTGAGCTGTTGTCCCGAGTGCAAAACTACCGACAGCAGATGCGCGATACCGTTCTAGAAAAACAGCAGCAGCTCCAAGACTATGGCTATCAGCAGTATCTAGCGGCTATGAAAGCCTAAGAGACCTTTCGATCATCCCTTTCACCTCGCGACCGTTAAGGCTCGATCGTTAAGGCTCGATCGTTAAGGCTCGATCGTTAAGATCGCGACTGTCCTGGGATCGGATCATGGCAAATAAGGGAGATTGGGTCGAACACCAGGTCCACATTGGCGGCCTTAGGATTGCGGCTGCGATATCCTGCGCAGACGAAACTAAGAACAATTTGCTGTTCCGAGGCGTTTATATTCACGTAAATTTACCTTGCAAATAAATGTAGCGACTAATACCTCTGGTTGTTGCAAAAGGTCGTTCGGGATCAAGCGAGCCCCAGAATTTTCAAGCCTCTTCAGCCTTGAAACCCTTGCAATATTTAGATCTACGTCATGTTGAGATCCTGTGACTAATTCTTCAGTAGTCGACCGGCATGGGGGTGAGTTTTGCGCCCGTGATGAATATCCTTCCCCGCAATGAAAA
>JBCBOC010000783.1:0-2110 GCA_039821475.1 Cyanobacteria bacterium J06632_22
CCACTCAAGGGCCTTTGTGGCGACGGCTACAAGTGCTTGTTTCAGATGGCGGCGCCTAAATCACTATCAGCTTGAAACGTATGGCTTTTGATCGAGACGCCACTACTTCTCGGTTGGTCTGCTGGTTGGTGAATGGCTAAACGCTTTGCCCTGGGAGGATGGGACGGTAGGACGGTCCAGCGGTTTGGATAAGCCTTTTGCGGCATGCTCCTTTGTACGTCAGGCGTAAGGCAAAATAGTGAACATTTACCGGAGTTGCCAATGCCAAAGCGTAAACCTGACCCCACTGGCCGCAATACTGGCCGCGCCACAGATCGAACAGTGTATTCAGAATTTGGCAGTAATCCGGCTACCCAGCGGGCCATTCCTGATGTGCCACCCAACCAGCAGGACCTGCGAGTGCAGGTGTCGCGCAAGGGGCGCAAGGGCAAGAGTGTGACCATCATTAGCGGCTTTCAGCACAAGCCCGAGACGCTTACAAAACTGGCAAAAACCCTGAAAGCGCAGTGCGGCTCCGGTGGTACGGTCAAGGACAGCACGATAGAAGTGCAGGGTGAGCATGCTCCCAAACTGGTGGCACTGTTGACCAAGCAAGGTTACAAGGCAAAAATTAGCGGAGGCTAGGCATGCGGGGAATTCAGCGGCAATGGCGGCAGGTATTGATGCTGGGCTGCCTGGGATGGCTGCTGACCTGGCTACTGAGTGGCCTGCCTAGTCATGCTCTGAGCCCGGCCCCAGATCCGTTTGCACACCACCCTCTACGAGACTGCGTGGTGAGCTTGACCACAACCGGTATTTTGGGGCCATCCCCTTGGGAAGTGGGTGAACCCCATGAGCGGATCAATCAGCAAGATTTTGCCGAGCATGTCTTGCGTACCTTTCCCGAGGCATTTGCTACAGCGAACGAGCAGTTAGGCCTCACCTTTGACGGTGCAACTGCCATTGACCAACTCTTAAATGCGGCCCTCGACGATTTGGCAAATCCTTTGTCCCCCATTTCTCGAGCTCAGGCATTGACGGTATTGACCACGGGCGCGGCGCTGCCCTATCAACCCGAAGCCTTACAAGTTTTACAAAATACCCTATTGGACTATCGCCAAATTCCCCGCTATACGCGAGAAGGCGTCGCTGCCACCCTGAGCTTAAACATGGTTTACACCGACAGTGGTGGGCGGTGGCTATCCCCCAATCGATCGGCGACCCTGGCCGATGCTGCAGGTTACCTCTGTTTAGCCTCGGAACGTGAAGCGCTGGTACCCTCGGCGTTAACCCTCCGCCCAGTGATACCGGACTCGATGGCCAGTCGAGCAGAAGAACTGCGCGGCGTTTGGCTAACGAATATTGATAGCGATGTTCTGTTTTCCCAGGAAAAACTGGAATCTGGCCTAAATACCCTGGCCGACCTAAACTTCAACACGGTTTACCCTACGGTGTGGAACTGGGGGCAGACGCTATTTCCCAGCGCCGTGGCAGAGCGCACCATCGGCCACAAGCAAGGCCTCTATCCGGATCTAGAGGATACGGGGCAGCGACTGGAGGCCCTAGAGGTCTCTCAAGGGGACCGCGACATGCTGCTAGAGCTGATTAACATTGCCCATCCCTTAGGGTTGCGGGTGATTCCCTGGTTTGAGTTTGGGTTTATGGCACCGGCTGAGTCGGACCTGACCCGCCGCCACCCCGAATGGCTAACCCAAAAGCGCGACGGCAGCTTGCGAGCCAACGAGGGGCGGCATCCCCGTGTGTGGATGAATCCGTTCCACCCTGAGGTACAGGACTTTTTGCTGCAGATGATTGGGGAATTGGCCGCCAACTACGATATTGATGGCCTACAGGTGGACGATCACCTCGGTCTACCCTACGAGTACGGCTATGACCCTTACACGGTGGCCTTGTACCAGGCAGAGCACAATGGCGCTGCCCCCCCGGCAGACCCAAAGGATGCCGAGTGGACCCGCTGGCGTGCCGATAAGATCACGGCCTTTATGGGACGCGTGTTTGAGACCGTCAAAGCCCGACGCCCCGATGCGATTATTTCCGTATCGCCAAACCCTCAGGAGTTTGCCTATGAGTATTACCTACAAGACTGGGAGAGCTGGGTACAGCGAGGCTA
>JBCBOC010000314.1:0-5321 GCA_039821475.1 Cyanobacteria bacterium J06632_22
AGGTGCTTGCCTTCGGCCAGCAGGTTCAGCACAAATTCACTGTCAGGGTACATCAGGGCTTCAATGGCGCGATCCTTGGCTACGGCCACCGTGAATCCTGGCGGGCTGAAAGTGGCCTGAGCCACCCAGGAGGCCAACATCGCACTGGTAACATCACCATTTCTCGCGGTTACCACACCCAAGGACCCCACCAATCGGCCAATGGCCTTTTCCACATCGGTCGCTGGGGTCCGGGGCGCCTTGGCGCGCTTGGCCTTCTTCAAGGCCTGGGCAAAGTCAGTCCCCGCCTCTTCGCAGTACTGCAGCGTCTTATCATCAGGCTTAAACTTGACGCGAATAGGGTCAAAGCCAAAGGTATAGCCCCCGTCGCGGAATTTATTTTCTAGCAGATCGATGGCCTCGCCACTCCAACCATAGGAGCCGAAGACGCCCGCCAGCTTGGTTTTAGACGCAGTAGACAGCACTAAGCCCAAGGCTGTTTGAATCTGCGTGGGCGCATGACCGCCCAGGGTCGGGGACCCCATGATGAACCCAGCACACTTTTCCGCCGCGGTTTTTATCTCCGCCGGTTCAGCCTGCTCGGCATTGATGGACTCCACCGCCACACCAGCCTTGGTAATGCCCCGCGCAATGGCCTGACCAATCGTAGCCGTGTTGCCATAGGCCGACGCGTAAATCAGCGCCACGGAAATAGACTGTTGCTGCTGACGTTCGGTCCACTGTTGATAGTGCTGGGTCAGCTCATGGATGCCATAGCGCACCAGAGGACCGTGCCCCACACCGTACAACCGCACCGAAAAATCGGTTAGCTTTTCTAACGCTGTTTCGACCTGTTTCGCGTTCGGCGCCATGACACAGTCAAAGTAATAGCGCTGGTCTTCGAGCAGATCGCTCGGCTCCGAGTCGTAGATCAGATCGCCACAAACATGGGCGCTAAAAAATTTGTCGCTGTAAAGAATCTCGCTCTCGAGATCGTAGGTGCAAAGGCTATCTGGCCAGCGAGGCGTGGGCGTCAGCACAAACTGCAGCAGGTGCCGTTGCCCCAACGGCAAATTGTCATCCCCTTTCACCACCTGCAGGTTAGGCACAGGGTCCAACTCAGCTGCTCGAATCGCAAGGGCTGCCGGGTTAGAACATACGACTGTGACCTGAGGCGCCTTCTCCAACAGCACCTTCAGCGTTTCTAGGCGGTTAGCGTTAACATGGCCCAAAATGACATAATCCAGATCCACTAAGGGAATGTGCTGTGCCAGAGTGTCCAGAAAAATGTCTGTGAAAGAGCCCCCTGGCGGGTCAATCAGCGCCGTTTCGCGGCCTTTGATGAGGTAGCTATTGGCAGTGGTGCCTTTTTCCTGCGCATATTCGATTTCGAACCGCAATCGCCTCCAACTGCGCGATCGCAACAGCAACGTATCTGCGTCGATAGCAGAGACTTGTACGTCACGGGCCGGCGGGTTACTTTGGGGTGCTGATGCGCTGGTGGTCATGTGGGTTAGGTCGAAGTACCTACCGCTCTAGCGTAACGTCTATCGCCTTCACTGTGCGATCCCGGCATTGGGGATCACCATTGGGATTGATGATGGGACATTTTGGTTTGGGTTATTGGTGCAGCCGGTTATGACGATTTCTTCCCTCTCCCATTCACCATTCACCACACCCCAATTGGGTCACCAGCGCATTTGGGGCTGGCGAGGCTGGCAGATTCGCTACACCTTCTTGGTGCCAGACACCGCCGCCGCTCGGGCAGCAACACCGATGGTGCTGGTCCATGGGTTTGGGGCCAGCCTCGATCAGTGGCGGCACAATCTGGTGGCACTGAGCCAAAAGCGCCCCGTCTATGCGATAGATCTACTGGGGTTTGGGAGCTCCCAAAAGCCTGCAAATCTTCTGGGGGCATCGGTTTGGCAGGCGCAGCTCTATGACTTTTGGCAGGCCCTGATTGGGCGTCCAGCCATTGTCGTGGGACATTCATTGGGCGCACTGGTGGCGCTGACGGCCTCGGCCAAGCATCCAGACATGGTGGCACGGCTCATTTTGCTAACGGTCCCCCTAGCCAGAGAAGAACTGGTGAGCGGCTGGTTAGACACCCTTTCCCGCACCGTAGAAAGCTGGGTCGCCACACCCTTGCTGTTGCGCCCTCTGTTTTTGTGGGTGCGACGTCCGGGGTTTATTCGAACGGTATTGCGTAAGGTGTACATCGACCCAGCGGGGGTTGATGACGAGTTGGTAGAAAGCTTTACCCGCCCCACGTTAGAACGAGGTGCGGCAAGGACGCTATGTTATCTGGTGCGATCGCGAACTGAAGCCGACTTTAGTCCGCCCGTTAGTGAGCTCGTTCCGCAGGTCAAAGTTCCGATTCTATTGCTCTGGGGCAGTCAAGACCAGGTGATTCCCATAGGGTGGGCCCAGCAGGTCAAAGGCCTGAGTCCGCTACTGACCTATCAAGAGATTCCAGGGGCGGGCCATTGTCTGTACGACGAAGCCGCCGAAACCGTCATAAACACAATGGAGAGTTGGCTCGGATAGCCCAATACACCGCACGATTGTCCAGAGGATAATTTAATCAGTATTTTTACTTAGAAAAGGTATAAAATTAACTTGAATCAGGTTTTCAGGTCTTATCGGGCTCATCACAAGCGATTGTTTTAGGTGAGCCTGCCATAGCCGCCATCATTACCATAGCCGCCATCAGCGCACGCCATGACCCGCACCCAGTTCAACTTTGTACGGGTTGCGATAAAGCATTCAACCACGTTGCCAGGTCCCTATGCTTACGGGTTTAGGGCCATACGGGTTTAGCCCGACTGGCGACGAACACGATACATACAGCCGCTCGTTTCCTTAGGGGAGAGGCGACTACGCCATTACGCGATGAGCCCGCAAGATAGCCTAACTCGGCCTCTTAGCGTCAATCGTGCAGACCATATAGCCGTCGCCACAAAGGTTTGTGCGCGACGGCGGCCACTTAGCTCCAGTACTGAGCACTTGAGCACCAGACTTGTCCGAAGCAAAGTGGCGAGAGCTATAACTCAACATCGGAGTCATTAACGCCATGCGCGATCGCAACGAACTTGTCTTTCCAGCGCTGGTCCTGTTGCTAGGTATCACCGCACTGGGTTCCATTTGCAGCTTACTGTGGTGGTTTACCATCGGCTCAGGCGCGTTGTCCGGGAATCGAAGACTGTCCAATTCGCCCACAATCCAACCCTCGGGCACGCCAGCAAAGAAGATTTGGAAAAGCCATACCGCAGCTGTTCTGAGCGTTGTCCAGAGCCCAGATGCTGAGTTCATTGCAAGTGGCAGTTATGACCAAACCGTTAAACTCTGGAACCGCCAGTCTGGCAAAATTCAGCGGACCCTCAATCACAGTGGACGTGTCAACAGCATAGTTTTTAACGACAACGGACAACAGTTGGTCACCGGCAGCGGCGATGGCAAAATTCACCTGTGGGAACTGTCCACAGGCAACAAGATTGCCGAACTGGGCGGCGGCCATGGCCGCATTGTCAGTCTAGCCCTGAGTCCCGACAATCGGACCCTAGCTAGCGGCAGCAGCAACGGCACGATTCAACTTTGGAATATCGAATCGCGAAACCTCATAGAAACGTTGGTTGATAAAGGCCCCCAGGTCAACAGTTTGGCCTTTTCCTCTGGCGGTACGCCACAGCTCATTAGCGGCGATCAGGACGGGAACCTCAAACATTGGCGGATGAATCCACCGGAACTCGTGCAAACCATCCAAACCAGCGATAATCGACTGGCTGCCGTCGCCATCACCCCCACTGGTCATCAGTTTGCAACAGCGGGCCACAGCGGCACCATTCAACTCTGGGACGCCCTAACCGGAGACCTGACCAGCGAACTTATCGGTCATGGTTTCGTCGTGTCATCCCTTGCCTTTACCGCCGATCAAAAAACCTTGATCAGCGGTAGTTACGACGAAACGGTTCGCACCTGGGATTGGCGTCAGCGCAAAAATCTCTGCACGCTGGAGGAACATTCAGGCTTTGTTTATTCGGTAGCAGTAGATGATGACATCAACACACTGGTCAGTGGTAGCTACGATGGCAACATCAGAGTTTGGGATCTGGAAAAACAAGCCACTTGCTTAGTTCAATAGGGCCCGAGGCGTACGACATCAAAAAACACAAAGAGCGCCGTGACCGACAACGCCACTCGAACTTTATGGGCGGAGCCATCATTCTTAACCAAACCTTAACCTTCTGTTACTCCTTGCTTAATCTGGAATCGTATTATTCACGAAATGAGCTTTTCCAGAATTTGCTGCGCCCCCCTGTAGCAGCAAAATATTTTGAGCAGTCAAATATTTTGATCCCCCCTTCGACTGCGTCGAAAGTCCACAAAGCGAGTCCACAAAGCGAGTCCACAAAGCTAAGGGCTTCGGCATAATCGCCCCCAACAATGCGAAGCCAGCAGTAGAGCAGCGTTGCTCTGCCGCGTTATTGCGCCCAGCCCCCAACTCAGCCAACTTCCCCTAGGCAGGGGATTTTTATTGGCTGAAATGTTCGTAACTTTTACTATTCCCTAATTGTTATTTTTACGGAGTTTTCCTATGAAACGTCGTTTTCTCGATACGCGTAAACATGTTTTTCTGCACCTGCAGATCCACTCCCCAGGACTTTTTTTATATCGAGGTCAGCCCGTTGGGCTCAAAGCGCTCAAGGCCATCGGCCTCAAAGAAGCACCACCAACAGACACGCCTGAAGTAGCGGAATCCCTTCGCTTTGCCAATCCGGGTGCCTACCAAGGGGCTTTCTCAAAAACCGCCGTCAGGACTAAACGAAGACCGGCCAGAGTGGTTAACTAACTCCAAAAATTTATCTGGCGGAGCGGGCCTCAGCCAGCCAGTCGTCAAATACACCTTGGTTGTCCGCCACCCAAGTTTCTGCATGGTGGCGGATGTCCTGCGGGGTGTTTTCGCCGTTTCGCATTCGCTGATTCTGTCGATTCACATCCCCAATTGGAACCTTGGCAACTTCGAAGAATCTGGCAACAGTCGGATTCTCGGCCAAAAATTCTGGGCTGGCCAGAATCTCAATCTGGTTGATGTCAAAACCCAGGTTCTGGCCATCAACCAGATTGGTGGCTGTTGTTTCTCCAGGCACGGTCAGCCAGACAACATCCTCGTCTGGCACCAGCACACTGCTAAGCCAGAAGGGCGTCCAGGTGTAGTACAACACCGGCTGCCCTTGGGCTTGGCGCACCATCACCTGCTCAATAGAGGCAAAGTAATTTTCACTCTCATGCTCCACAGTCTCTCGTAGATCGTAAGCATCGAGGTGAGCTTCAATCGCAGCGTG
>JBCBOC010000804.1:0-1898 GCA_039821475.1 Cyanobacteria bacterium J06632_22
TAGTGAAACAGCTGCCCCACCCGTGCTGACAGCCCAAATACGGCCATGCCGTCTTCCATAGTCGGGTGATTGCATAGGTACACCAGCCGGGCATCGCCCAACGCTCGCAGTCGGGCCACATCATCCTCTGATACGGAGACACGAAAGCCGTATAGAGAAGGCAGCAGAATAAAGCTAATGCTCTGCACTAATCGGGTCAGGACAGGCTGCTGCTGAGGTGGAAAAAAGTCGGCGGTCATGGGCAGTAACGACGAGACTGCCAGCCATTATGCCCCAGGTGCTAGGCGCTATCGCCCTGAGCCAACAAGTTCTTCGGGTGGCACAGGCTAGATGCCCCCGCACAGCCCTAGGTTGCCATTAGAATAAGGTGCAGCCTAGACACAACCCACACTCCATCGCGACCATGACCACCCGCATCAAGCACATTCTGAAAGACGGCCAGCCTGGCGACATTGTCACCGCTCAGGGCTGGGTGCGCAGCAAGCGTGATTCTAAAAAATTCAGCTTTTTAGATGTGAATGACGGCTCCTCGATGAATGGTTTACAGGTGATTGTGGACGATACGGTGCCCGACTATGCGGACCTGATGAAGCGGATTACCACTGGGGCGTCGGTGCAGGTCGAAGGCACGCTATCGGAGTCGCCGGGTAAGGGACAGCGGGTGGAGATGAAGGCCAATGCCCTGACGCTGTTTGGCGAGTCCGAGGCAGAGACCTATCCTCTACAGAAAAAGCGGCACTCCTTTGAGTTCTTGCGGACGATTGGCCATTTGCGATCTCGCACCAACACCCTAGGGGCCGTCTTCCGGGTGCGAAATGCCTGTGCTAATGCAATTCACCAGTTCTTTCAAGACCGAGACTTTCTCTGGGTGCACACGCCATTGCTCACTGCCAACGATGCTGAAGGCGCGGGCGAGCTGTTCACGGTCACCAGCTTTAACCTGGACAAGCTGCCCACCGGCGACGACGGCAAGGTTGACCGCGCTCAAGATTTCTTTGGTAAAACGGCTTACCTGACAGTAAGCGGCCAGCTTGAAGCAGAAATCATGGCTTCAGCGTTCACAAACGTCTACACCTTTGGCCCCACCTTCCGGGCCGAGAACTCCAATACCTCCCGTCACCTGGCTGAGTTCTGGATGATTGAGCCGGAAATGGCTTTTTGCAATCTAGAAGGCAACATGGATCTGGCAGAAGACTTTATCAAATTTGTCTTCAAACAGGTGTTCGAACAGTGCGCTGACGATATGGAATTCTTTAATAAGCGCATTAGCGACACAGTGCTCTCCAATGCTGACAACATTATCAACAACAGCTTTGAACGGCTGCCCTATACCGAGGCCATCAAAATCCTAGAGAAAGCGGATAAAAAGTTTGACTATCCGGTTTCCTGGGGACTTGATATGCAGTCGGAGCACGAGCGTTACCTCGCGGAAGAGCACTTCAAAAAGCCAGTCATCGTGACCGACTACCCTACCGAAATTAAGGCCTTCTATATGCGTCTGAACGATGACGAAAAGACCGTGGCGGCGATGGACGTGCTGGCGCCCGGTATTGGTGAGATTGTGGGCGGCTCCCAGCGGGAAGAACGGCTAGATGTATTAGAGCGTCGGCTGCTTGAGGCCCATGTACCCAAAGAAGACTTTTGGTGGTATCTAGACTTGCGTCGCTACGGCACTGTGCCCCATGCAGGCTTTGGCCTAGGCTTTGAGCGGCTCGTACAGTTTATGACGGGCATGGCCAACATCCGCGATGTGATTCCTTTTCCTCGCACGCCCGATAGCTTGGAGTTTTAGGTCTGTAATGCTTTAGATCGCATTTAGGCTGGGACGTGGCGTTTTTCTACCTTAAGGTCAAGCTAAGCTTTGACCCAAATTGCTGTACTCAACCTTGGCCACGTCA
>JBCBOC010000261.1:0-5869 GCA_039821475.1 Cyanobacteria bacterium J06632_22
CGCTGACCTGGTGGGCCGAGGATGCCCAACTTTTTGTGGATGGGGTGCGGGTGCGGTGCGGTGATCTGTTTGATTATTTCACGCGGTTTTGCCTGGCGGAACAGGTGTTGCCTGGCACGGCCTATACCCTGGCGGTGCGGCTGGTGAGCCCAGGGCACGATGACGGGGCTTTGGTGCGATCGCAACTACTCTACGAAGTCCCTGATGCCTCTCCTGAGTCCTCTTCCGGCAATTGGCCCAGCCCTGAGCCCGGCTTCGTTGCCGATGAGTTAGCGGTGTTGGGGCATTACCTCCAGCAGCTTGCTCCGGCGCAAAGCCCCGCCTTGGAACAGGCCACCGCGGCCATCGATTGGGCGGCACTTAGTTCCTCAGCACCCGATGAACGAAACAGACAGGACTTTCATCGGTCCCTAGCGGAGATGCGGCAGCAGCTTGCTGAATTGGGGCAGTGGGTGCGGCAGCGACGGATCGACTGCGTAGGCCACGCCCATCTAGACATGGCTTGGCTATGGCCCGTTGCCGATACCTGGCAGGCAGCAGAGCGTACCTTTGAATCAGTTTTAGGGCTCCAAAAAGACTTTCCAGAACTGACCTATACCCATTCCAGTCCGGCTTTATTTGCCTGGTTAGAGGTCAACCGTCCAGACCTGTTTACTCGTATCCAGTATCAGGTCCAGGCCGGCACCTGGTCCATTGACGCAGGGCTGTGGATTGAGCCGGAGTTGAACATTATCAGTGGCGAGTCCATTGCTCGACAGCTCCTCTATGGGCAGCGCTATTGCCAATCTAGGTTTGGCCATATCAGTACCATAGCCTGGCTGCCGGACACCTTTGGCTTCTGTTCCCAGCTGCCTCAGTTATTGCGGCTGGGCGGGGTTGAGGTCTTTGCCACCCAAAAGCTGCGATGGAACGATACTACCCAGTTCCCCTACGAGCTGTTTGAGTGGAGGGGGCCCGATGGGTCGACGATCTTAAGCTGGACGCTGCCGCCAATTGGGACGGACTTTGACCCGGTACAAATCGCCGCCTATGCGGCGCAGTGGGAGGCGCGGACGGGCATACCCCAAGTACTGTGGCTCCCAGGGGTGGGGGACCACGGCGGTGGCCCCACCAGAGAGATGCTAGAAACGGCTCGGCGTTGGGCGGTATCACCGCTGTTTCCTGGGGTGAGTTTTACCCGACCTGAGGACTTTATCGACACGGTGAAGTCCCATCTTGCGACGAGAGAAGGCTCGTTAGAGATAGCGGATTTAGAGATACCTGGCAATGGCCCGGCGCAATCAAAACCACGCTGCGTTCAACCCACAACGACGACGAGCTTACCGGTATGGCGCGATGAACTATACCTGGAGCTACACCGGGGATGCTACACCACCCATGCCGATCAAAAGTGGTTTAATCGCCGCTGCGAAGATGCGTTGTACGAGGCGGAGCTGTGGGCAACCATTGCCCATCTGTTGACCCAGCATCCCTATCCGAAGGCGCAGTTAGAGAAAGCTTGGAAGCTGATGTTGTTTAATCAGTTTCACGATATTCTGCCCGGTTCTGCGATTCCAGAGGTGTTTGAGGATGCCAATCGGGACTGGCAGCAGGCCCAAAATCTTGTCCGAGAACAGCTTGAACAGGCGTTACAACAGCTGGAATCGTATCTGGTTTTACCGCCCCCCCCTCAGCCAGAGGCCTCGCCCATACTGGTGTTCAATGCGTTGAGCTGGGATCGCGCCGCGATTGTTGTCTTAGATGTGCCGGGAACCTCGGCCGCAGACTGGACCGTGTGTAATCGTGACGGCCAATCTGTTCCTTCCCAGCGATTGGCCGATGAACCGCAACAGATGTGCTTTAGGGCAACGGTGCCAGCGGTGGGCTATGCCGTCTATTGGCTCTGTCCTCAGGATGGAAAATTGCCCGTTGCCCGTTTGGGGTGGTCAACGCCCACAGACTCAACAGACGGTAGTCCGAAGAATCATAGTTTAGAGAATGCCTATCTGCGGGTGAGCATCTGTGCGCGCACGGGGGAAATTCTGAGCCTCTTTGACTGTATTCACCAGCGTGAAGTGTTGGGTGCCCCCGCCAATCAGCTCCAAGCCTTTGCGGATGACGGTCAATATTGGGATGCCTGGAATATTGCACCGGACTACGAAAATCAAGCGTTGCCTGCTGCCGAACTGGAACAGATTCATTGGCTGGAGCGCGGTCCGGTGAGACAGCGCCTACGGGTCCAGCGGCGGCTGCGTCAATCAACTATTACCCAGGTGTACTGTCTAGAAGTCGACTCACCGTTGCTCAAAATTGAAACTGAGGTGGACTGGCAGGAAACGCAGGTACTGCTCAAGGTGAATTTCCCCACGGCGTTCCAGGCTGCGGTGGCCACCTATGAAGCGCCCTTTGGGGTCACTGTTCGCTCGACGCAGGCCCCACCACCGGGGAGCCCGCCCGCGACAACCGCGCCCGAGGCTGACTTTGCTGATGCTGACAGTACTAAGGTTGAGCCTGACGGGGAGAGCTACGAGTCTCAGCATGCCAAAACCAAGTGGGAGGTGCCCGCTTTACGTTGGGCCGATTTGACGAAGACCCGCCAAGATACGGAGCTGGGCACAGATCAGAATCCAGCTCCGTTCTACGGCCTGAGCATTTTGACCGACGGTAAGCATGGGTTTGATGCCCGGCCTGATCAGCTCCGTTTGACGCTGCTCAAATCACCCCTTTGGCCTGATCCGGGTGCAGACCGAGGTGAGCATCGATTTACCTATGCGCTGTATCCCCATGCCGGTGGCTGGCAACAGGCAGAAACGGTGCAGTGGGCTAGGTCGCTTAACCAGCCGTTGACCGTCCGCTGGGGCGAGGCCTCAGACCCAGACACAATGCCAGCAGCAGCGGAGCCAGATTGTCGCAGTTTCATTCGGTTACGTCACGGGGTGCTGGCCGCCTTTAAGCCTGTCGAAGCATCATCGCAGGAGGACCGTCCTGTGGTGATTTTGCGCTGTTATGATGCCGCAGGGACCGGTGCAATGCCCGAGATTGACACCACTTTAAATCTCAAGGTTGGCGATTCCCTTGATCTGTTGGAACGGCCGTTGCAGGACGAAAGTCGCCCTCGCCCCTATCAAATTTGGACCTATCGTCTGGATGTGGAACCATCCTGAGCCCTATACTGTGGTCGTTGCCCTGTCAAACCCCGTCAAACCATAGTTAGGTCTTGACTGGTTTCGTCAATCGCACCTAAGTCTCTAAGGGTGGCTTTTTGCACTGGCCCCAAGCCGGTGACGTTCTTGATTTCCATATTTTCGTAGGGACGGCGGGCTTTGATGTGAGTGATGAGCTGACGGGTTTTAAGGGACCAGATGAGAATGGCACCGCTGCGATCGCACCCCGCCAAGCGCTGACCATCCGCCGACACCGATAACCCCTGGAGACCAAACGGTTGCCCCTGCTCAATGGGCACATCTAAGGTATAGTGCTCTTCCCAATGACCAACATGCCAGAGATGAACTTGGGCATTGTCGCCGCCGCCGATCAGCCATTGGTCGTCGGGGTTAACCCCATCGGGACTGAATACCACGGAGCGCACCCCAAGCTGTGCCCGTTCAAATACCTGAATGGGGTCTGACTGTCCGATCTTCCAGATCGCCACAGAACAGTCATCGCTAGCGCTGGCCAGTAGGTTATCTGGGCCAAACGCCACCGACCGAATGCGGTGTTTGTGATGAGTCATGACCTGTTGTCGGGTTCCCTGTTCCGCATCCCACACCATGACCTGTCGGTCATCGCTGCCGCTAGCCAGGTAGCGACTATCGCGGCTAAAGGCCAGGGTCGTAACCCAGTGACGGTGCTGCTCTAAGGTATGGTGCTGTTCGACGGTGGGCATTTTCCATAGCTGGATGCGCTTGTCGTCCCCGGCACTGGCTAGAAACTGACCATCGGGACTAAAAGCCACGGCCCGGACCCAGTTTTTGTGCCAGGCCAACGTTGTTAAACACTTGCCCGTTTTTAGATCCCATAGGCGGACGGAATGATCATCGCTTCCCGTGGCGATTCTTCGACGTTTGGGATGTACGGCCACGGCCCAGATTCGCCCCAGGTGACCCGCTAATCGCGCGGGGGGCTGGGCGAGGGGCTGTCCTTGCTTCAGTTTCCAGACCTTGAGGTAGCCATCGTCGCCACCGCTGACGGCCAACTCCCCCTCGATCACTGGCGCTAGGGCAATGGCACGAACGCTGTTGGCATAGCCCCGTAGGGTTTTAATGGGCTGTAAGGTAGATTCGTGGGATACGATCCGAGCGACAATAACCGACTGATCGTCGCCGCCGCTAGCCAGTAACAACTGCTTCTCCTGTTGAAAGAAGGCCACAGACCAGACCCGGCTAGTGTGATTCTGAAATTGGTCTATCAGCTGGCGGGCAGGGAAGTTCCACAGCCGCACGGTGCCGTCATCACTGCCGCTAGCCAGGTAGCGACCATTGGCGCTGATGGCGACGGCCCGAATACGATCTCTATGCCCCTTTAATATCGTTGTGCAGGTCTTGGCACTAATCGACCAAATGCGCACGGTGTTATCGTCGCTACCGCTGATGAGCCATTCCCCATCGGGGCTAAATACAATCGAACGCACCCAGCCTGAGTGCCCTTCAAATTTGTGGATTAATGTCTCAGAAGCGATATCCCATAGGCAAATATGGCCATCATCACCGCAGCTGGCAAGTTGTTGGCCATCGGGACTAAACTGAATAAACCGAATGATATCGTCCCCTGAACCACTAAAATCCGGGGCGGCATCTGGTGATAGGGCTCGCAGGGTGGTCGCACAAAAGGTTGTTAAAAGGGTCTGTGTTGTCCGCTCGTAAAGGGAAACTTGGGCTCCACTACTGCAGGCCAAAATCTCTCCTTTTGGATGCCAGGCGACGGACCGAACCCAGTCCCAGTTGTCGCGCTTGAGTTCCCACTGCATGACGGGGACTGCAGGCAGCTGATCGTCAGCCATGTGTTGTAAGTCTGCTGTGGGCATTTGCCAGAGGCGCAGCGCCCGGTCATCGCCACCGCTGAGTAACCACTGGCCGTCAGGGCTAAAGGCTATCGATCGCACCCAGCCTAGATGAGCGGGCCAGTAGGTATATTTAGCAAAGGTTTCAGTATTCCAAAGGTGAATGCGGCCATTGGCATCCCCTGCGGCTAAAAATGTTGTGTTGTTTAGGGCACTCGCAATGCCGAATCCAACGGCTATCACATCTCCTAGGTTTTCCTTAAAGACTGACTTATCTAGCCGGCAGTTGTGAAATTTGGCGGCAGATAAATCCGCGTCGGCCAGATAGGCTTGACGAATTGTCAGTTCGGAGAGCGTTGTTGTTTCAGAAAAGACGGCTTCTTTCAGGTCTTGGGAAAATTGGGTTAAAAGGTTGAGTAAATTACCGACCAAATAGCCATTTTGGGTCGGGTCATGCTGTTGTTGATGACAGTTTTGGAGCAGGGCATTGATATGGGTTTTGGCGGCCTTTAGGCTGCCAGTTTGTTGAACGAGTTCGTCTTTGATGGGCTGCACAATGAATTTTTGTTGCAGTCCTCGCACATGGTCGCTGGCCTCCGCCTTGAGCAACGCATGGCTATTCAGTTCATTGGAACTGTTGGTCAGTGGAGCATTGTTTTCTGATAAGTGACCTAGCTTACGGCTAACCTGTCGAATCAAGTGCTGGGTGACGTACTCCATGACAGCGGGCTGTAACGTAAATGCTTCACCGGCCTGTTGAATATCAACTAAGGAACGGTTCTCAAGGGAGCGTAATGTGTATAGTAAATCTTCTCGATTGGAGAGATCGACAATGTCCTTTTGCAGGCTGTTATAGGTGACGGGCACGCGATTGATAGCTAGCCAATATAG
>JBCBOC010000300.1:0-5465 GCA_039821475.1 Cyanobacteria bacterium J06632_22
ACGAAATGGCCGATACGGGGTACACCCGTTACCCGGTGGTCGGCGAATCTTTGGATGACGTCCGCGGCATTATCCGCTTCAAGGAACTCGCTCAGCCCATGGCTCAAGGCGACATTCGCTCCGAAACGCCCATCCACACCTGGGTTAGACCGGCCCGATTTGTGCCTGCAGATTTACCTCTCAACGAACTGCTCACACGCATGCAGCAGTCTCGCCAAGCGATGATGATCGTCATCGACGACTACGGTGGTACAGCTGGGCTGGTCACGTTACAGGATCTGACCGCAGAGATTATTGGGGGCGATGAGGACCCTTCCGTTTTGGTAGACGGACCCATTGTCTTGGCCGATGATCATTCCGCCATCGTTCTAGCGCAAACCGATATCGAAACCGTCAATGAACAACTGGGGCTCTCGTTACCCGTTATTGAGGATTATCAGACCCTGGCCGGATTTGTGATCTATCACCTGCAAAAGATTCCCAATGCAGGTGATAGCTTACTGTTTGAAGATCGCTTGGAATTTATGGTTACAGCGACCACTGGCCCAAAGGTAGATCAGATCAAAATTACCAGCCTAGGTCAACGCCTACAGCCCCCCAAAAAGCTGCCACAGTCGTCCGCCTCAGCCTCCCCAGGATCAGAGAGTTAAGCTCAAATAAGGTTCTAGCTAACAGATCAGTCACATGCGTAAGTGGAGGCGTTGCGCGGCTCAGGACGCTGCGCTCGCGGCCTAACAGCCACAAAACCTACAATTCTGAGCATGACCTGAGGGTTAACTGGCCCTTTTTGCTTTGCTGTAACCGCAATTCAGGTGATACTCGAAGGGAGCGCCAGCAGGTGAGAGGAATTTTTACGTGCAAACTGATCCCGGAAACGCCCCCAACCGCGAACCGAACAATGGTCTGGTCGAGGAGGCAGGCTCCAATCGCCTCATCCGCCTAGGCGTTATCGGCATCGGTAATATGGGTCAACACCACGCCCGTGTCCTCAGTCGGCTTAAGGATGTTGAGCTGGTTGGTGTTTCAGACGTCAATCTTGAGCGGGGTTTAGACACCGCAGGCAAATATGGTGTTCGATTCTTTGAAGATTACGTTGAACTATTAAGCCATGTTGACGCCGTGTGCGTTGCCGTCCCGACACGGCTACATCACTCCGTTGGCATGGCCTGTCTACAGTCTGGAGTGCATGTTCTAATCGAAAAGCCCATTGCCGCCAGCATTGCCGAAGCCGAATCGTTGGTCAATGCGGCGGCTAGCTCCGGCTGTATCCTGCAAGTGGGCCATATTGAGCGATTTAATCCGGCCTTCCAAGAGCTGCATAAGGTGTTGAAGACCGAGGATCTGCTGGCCCTAGAAGCTCGACGAATGAGTCCTTACTCGCAACGGGCCAACGATGTTTCCGTGGTCCTCGATCTGATGATTCACGACATCGATCTACTCTTGGAGCTAGCAGGCTCCTCTGTTGTAAAGCTCACCGCCAGCGGCAGTCGTGGGGCGAATTCTTCTTATCTCGACTATGTGACAGCCACCCTAGGGTTTGCCAACGGGATTGTGGCTACCCTCACCGCCAGCAAGGTCACCCACCGTAAGATTCGTAATATTGCAGCCCATTGCCGTAACTCACTCACCGAGGCGGATTTTCTCAACAACGAAATTCTGATCCACCGTCAAACCACAGCGCAAACCCTTACCGATCATGGCCAGGTCCTCTATCGACAAGACGGTCTGATCGAAAAGGTTTATACCAGCAATATCGAACCGCTCCACGCCGAGCTAGAGCACTTTGTGAACTGTGTTCGGGGTGGGGAAAAGCCTTCGGTGGGTGGCGAGCAAGCCCTCAAAGCGCTGAGGTTAGCCAGCTTGATCGAACAAATGGCCCTGGATGGCCGCCCCTGGGAACAAACCGAGGATATCGAAGGTGCCCTTAAAGCGATGACGGTACCGGTTGGGTAGACAGCTGATCACGCACAACAGAAAAGAGTGCGTCCTTGACGGTGACATTGCCCGTGGGGCTGAGGTGAATGTGATCGCGATAGAGCGTCTCGGGATCATCCACCGCCTGAAAGTCTCCGAGAAAGTTAACGTAGGCAATACCACGGTCAGCCACCCACTCGTCCACACGCTGGCGCGCTTTGATTTCATAATCTCGCGGCCCTGGCGGCAACACCTCTCGCTTGAGGGGCGTTAGCACCAGGATCATGTTTCCCTCCGCGGCGATCACCTGCTGATAAATTGCCTCTACGGCTGCCAGGTTAGTGCCCACCCGGTCTCCCGATTCATTCTGGATTTCTTTCAGACCGGGGATCGGTCGCCCTTGGTTACGTTTACGGTCGATCAGCTCTGCGATCGCACCGCCAGGATTACGGTCAGGGTATCCCGGATCACGTCCCACCTGGAGTGACGTGGGTGCCGTGGCAAACAGGTCATCCGTATTTAACACTAGGACAACAACCTGAGCATCAAAGGTCCCATAGCGCTCCACATAGGCCCGCTGATTGCGGGGTCCCCAAGAATTCGCGGAGACATTCAGCACCTCTACGTCCGTATAAGCCTGTTCAGACAACCCTGAAAGTTGCGATCGCAACGTATTCTCCAGAAGCGCTGACAGCGTCTCAGTCTGATCCGTCCACCAATTTCCATTAACAATGGAATCCCCTAGGAGCAAAACTCTCAGCGTTTGCTCGGGTCGCTGCGGTTGAATAGCCTCATTACGCATGGCATAGGCATTAATCGCAATACGATTGCCAAACCGACGCAACTGCTGATTGGGCGCCAATAAATACCCAATGGAATCGTCAGCCTGATAAAGCGGCGGACGCCCCAATCCCAACCCCCAGCGCAGTCCAAGTTCTAGCAGAACAACCACGCCTAACAACACTGCAGCAAAAATCGCGATTTTCACAGTGGGTTCCATGTCTACATGTTCTGTCTTACCACACTCGGGAAGATGAGGTGCGGTGGATACAGACGTCCACCTCCGCGATATTTCCGACAGGGCTCCGGGATTACTAAGGAGGACGCCCGATTCGCAAATGATCGATGAATCCAATCAGCCCATTGACCGACGGTACACCGTCCCTAAAAAAGCCCCGGATGCTAGTGGTGGACGACGAACCTGACAATCTGGATTTGCTTTATCGCACCTTTCGGCGTGAGTACCAAGTGCTGCGTGCTGAAAGTGGCGTGCAGGCTCTAGAAGTGCTTCAAAACGAGGGCGAAGTCGCTGTGATTATTTCTGATCAGCGCATGCCCGAAATGACCGGTACAGAATTTCTGAGTAAAACGGTTCCTGAATTTCCCGACACTGTGCGGATTATCTTGACCGGCTTTACCGATGTCGAAGACCTGGTACAGGCCATCAACGCGGGCCAAGTATACCGCTACATTACTAAGCCCTGGGATCCAGACGAACTAAAAGCCGTGGTACAACGGGCCACGGATACTTACGAGTTACTGAAGCAGCGCACGGCTGAACTTAACCTGGCAGAAAAGCAGACCAAATTGCTAACGACCGTGGGCCAACTCTCGGCTCAACCCATGTCTATGGAGGATGTTCTGAAGCTTCTAGCGGATGGTTTAGGCCAGATTTTGAATGCAACGATCTGTGCAGTAAAAACAGAAACAGCCCTGGGACTCTACGGGTCGCTTGACAATGCCGCACAGCTCCTCGAGGGCAATGAGCTCGTACAACGTGCGATCTCAACCCAAACTACGCAAAGTATTGCCAACCTAGAGAAAGCTGAACTGGGGGACAATACAGCCCTGTATAGTGCTGCCGACAGCGGTTCTCACCTGGTCATCCCTGTCATTTATCAGGGGACTTACCAAGCGTTTATTTCACTGCAGTGGGCCGGAGCTTACAAGACACTGGAAGACGTGGAACGCTTACTTCAGCTCGTCGCAGCCCAAACAGCACTGGGCATCAAAGCCATAAGTTGTTAATTGACAGAACAACACTCAGCCGGGCTAACACAGTAGACTCCAGAACAGGAGACTCAAGCGTCAGGCAAAGGCATTCAGCACAGGTGTCAGCCACAACGCCCACGGAACACCAATAAGCCCCATCAACCTCGACATGATGTTGGAGTACAGGCGATGAGACAAGGTTAAACATCATTTTAACGATGATTCAATTTAGCCATGACTCATCGCAGTATTTGCCCTTACCAACCAGAGCACTCTATAGCTCTCTCCACTTTACTTAGGACAATCCTGGCACTCACGTGCCTAGCATGGTCGCCAAGTAGTCCGCCGTCGTGCACACACTCCCAAAAGGGCATTGATGGCGACGGCTATAAAAGCTGAGTCACCGACGTGAAAGGCTTCTCGCAGTCTGTCACCCAAGCCCTAAACCATCCATCACAGCTGGTCAATGCTACCGCCCACACTGATGGGCGTTCCAATCACTTGTGCACCCGTTAGGTCAATATCGGCCAACGAAGCACCAGCGACTTCAGTGTAGTAAATCGTTGCAGCAGATAAGTTAGCACCATCCAGCTGAGCCTGACTCAGATCAGCATTCGTCAAATAGCTGCCGGTCAGGTCAGTCCCCATGAGATTTGCGCCTGTGAGGTCAGCACCTTCAAGATTAGCGCCACGGAGGATTGCCCCCTGCAAGTCAGCACCGCGCAGGTCCGCACCAATCAAGTGCTGATTACTCAAATCTGCCCCTGACAGATCACAGCTCGGACAAGCACCAGTTAGTGCTAAACGCTGCAGGTCCTCAGCTTCAGCGGCATTCCCTGGCAAGGTTAATATTACGGGCAGGAACAACGCCAGTAGGGGTAGCCCAGTCTTAGTCAAATTACGTGTCAAATTGCTGGTCAGATTACGCATAGTCGTATGGTTCCTCCTCAGTGGGGTATGCGGCGATGACGGCTGACGCTCTGTTGAGCTACAAGCGCAGTTGTCCCTTTTCCAGACAACGAACAGAGAATATGGCAGCACGTCAAGAAGAATCACAATGTCCTATCCTCTGAAGAACGTCACCGGTGTAGCAACGCCGCGATCATGCTGCCTATTGAAAAACTTGAAAAGCCTAAGGCGACTTTATCCCGCGTTCTTTCGACACGGTGACTGTGTAGGGTTCAGTCGTTCAACAGCACTCTTCTCTTATGATGTCACCGGATAACGGAATTACTGCTGGCGGTTATCCCTTCTTAAGATTCGGTTTCCCGACTTTGTCCCATGGCAGCACACAAGACCACCACAGCAACACTTTCACTATCCCGTGAGGAACAAGGCTCAGCACTGATCGCCTCTCCCCTAGAGCCTCGCTCCACCATAGATCGAGTCCATCTCTCACAAAGCAGCTAGGCAAACGCAGACATCAGCTCGACAAGCGCTCCAACATCACACTCCCCAGAGGAAGTCTATGGTGTCTATAGCAGTCGAAGGGTGGTAGCCCCGTATAGCCGTCGCCACAAAGACCCTTTTTTGGGGTTTGTGCACGACGGCGGGCCACT
>JBCBOC010000592.1:0-3257 GCA_039821475.1 Cyanobacteria bacterium J06632_22
GCCATTGATGCGGATCAGTGGTGGATGCAGGGGCTGATCCTGGCTGTCGTGGCCGTCGGGATCACCGCGCTGGTCTATGGGGCTGTCGCCCTTCTGGTGAAAATGGACGATGCGGGGCTGAAGCTCAGCCAAGTCGGGCAAACGGCTTGGGTGCGTGGACTGGGCCGGGCCATGGTGACGCACATGCCAACCTTGATGAAGCTGATCGCCACGATTGGGACGGCGGCAATGTTGTGGGTTGGTGGCAATATTATCGTGCACGGACTGCACGATCTGGGGTGGCATCTTCCCTACGACGCCATAAAGAGCCTTGCCAAAGCCATTGGCGGCAGCCATTTTCAAAATAACTTGAATAGCCTGACGGTTATAAAATCGTCCGTCGCCACCGACGACCAGGGTTTGACCTTGGTAGCCCTCTAGGCTGTCAAAAATAGACTGAACAAAATTTTCCAGGTAGTGGGGCTGCTGAAATGCGGTTACCTGCTTACGTAGCCCAGATGTTCCCGGTTTCTGGTCGGTAAATGGACGGGTTGATACTGTGCGAATATCCATAACTCCTCACCTTACGTCTGCTTCACTTCAGTGTACGGGGTCGGCTTCCTTTGACCTAGCCACCTGGGCGACATCTCCAGGTGAGACCTCGACGATGCCTACCGGGGCAGATGTTGTAAACATGTCTTTGAGAAATGTTAGTCCACGGAAATATACCGATATGATTTGAAACGTGACTGCGGTCTTCGGCGCGTGTCGCAAATCAGGTGCCATCCGGCGCGGTATAGGGCGTAACGGCCCACCGTCACCGGTTTTAGTTAAATTTCAGTTGTTCCCAGGTTCTACCACGGCAGGTCCGTTCTGGCATGTACAGCAAAATTTTGGTGGTGATGGATGGCTTTGCCGAGGGCAGTCGGCCAGTATACGGGCAAGCGACTCGGCTAGCTAAGAACAATCGGGCCCGTTTACGGCTGCTGCATGTGGTCCCGCCGCGGCAGGATGCGAGCAGTACGACTGAGGGCAGTGTGACACTTGCGATCTCAAACGTCAGCCTATGGAAGCGATTTGACCGTCGCTGTATGGAATTGCTGAAGCGCTACGCGGACCAAGCGACGGCCCAGGGCATCTACACCGACTACCAGCAGGTGCGTGGGCCCGTGGATACGGTCATCTGTGATGTGGCCAGAGAATGGTCGGCGGATCTGATTGTGCTGAGCCACCCCGAGGCCGAAGAACCGCTGCCGGACCCGTCTATTTTGGACGCGTCGATTCTGATGAAACTGCCCTGTTCTACGCTGTTTGTGAAGCCCGACGCTTAACCCGGCGAAGCCAGCGGAGCCACAGCACGGCAGGCGTGCCATAGAACGTGAAGATATCACCGTAGGCGAGGTTGGCGTTACGGTGATGCTGTTCGTGCCGTTCAGGGGTTGTGATGCACAGATACCGACAAAGGCGCTGTACATATATTGGTGTTCGGCGGCCTGTTTCAAACTGATGCCGCCAAATCACATGGACCTCTGCCAGCAAGAGTCCGATGAGCGTCCCTGCCGGAGACAGGGGCCAGAGAATCGGCACCCACATCAAATAGGGAAACGCGCCTAGAAAGCCAGGAATCAAAGCCTGGGGACGACGATTGTGAATGGAATACCGCACAAAGCTGCGATTTGGACTGTGGTGGACCAGGCTGTGATAACGGCCAAAAACGTGCTCCGGCACATGATATACAAACGTTGCAACGAAATCTCCGAGGAGGAGTACGAGCAGTACAACCAACGGTAGATGTAAGTGATTCATTCCTGCTGGGTAAGAACTTCGCAGGCAACTTAGCAGTATCTATTTAAGATTTACTTAATGTTTGATTTAAGCCCGTTGAAGGTGGGGTTATGAATGGCCCTATCCAGGGTTTTGCTCCCCGTGTCTAGTGGGCCGCCGTTTCCTTGTACGCGAGAATCTCGACCGGGTCGCCCACATGGAGTTCGCCTAGGTTTTCCTGGACCAGATTTTGCCCAAACCAAATTTTGCCCTGCCAGCGACGATAGGTGGCTAGGGTGGGCAGCGGTTCTTTGTCGGCAACCCCCGTCGCCTGATCAACCCCAGGTATCGAACAGCGATCGCACCCCTTTTCGACGCTGAATACCACGTCGCCGATGCGAATTTTAGCCCAGGTGTCTTCGGCAAACGCGCTGCAGTCTGTAACGACTAAGTTGGGCCGAAAGCGATTCATGGGTATGGGCTTTGCCAGGCGACCATTAAGGTCAGACAGAGAGGCCTCGGAAATGAGCAAAAAAGGGTACGCGTCGGCAAAACTGACCAGCTTGTCTGGGCCTAACTTGCCGTGGGCCGTGGCCCGCTGCGCCTGATCGGGCATGTATACCAATCGGCAGGGAACCTCCAAAAATTGGCTGAGCCACTCTGCTGCGGTTGCGCCCATGGACCAAGCGGTACATAGGTCGCCCCATACCTCCACAGAAAGGTCCGTCTGTTCTGTTGGCATCAGGGGTAAAACCAGTGGGGGTTGCCCAGGGACTTCGAGCTGTAGCTGATCGCCTAATGTCACCCAAATCAGTGCCATACGCGGATGCTTACGCTGGGTCATAAATCGCCCTTTGGCGTCAACGACCATCCAGCGGCGGTCATACTGTAAGCCTCTCGGTGCCACATGGGCGTTGGACAGGCCTGTACCTGCGGCTGACTTCACTGGATAGATATTGAGCGCACTGAGAGTAACCATCCCTGACTCCGGCGTTTGCGATTTAGTGTTTCAGAATAGCTTGAAAGTCAAGCACTGCCTATAGCGGTCGAGGACGTGGTTAACCGATGTGAACCTGGCGAAAGGCAATCCTGTGCATGAGCCATATCGAAGACTTGAACAAGAAAGACGTGCTTGAATACGTTGATCTTGAAACTTGTCACGTTCTTGAGTAGGTGCGGTTCAGGTTTGGGGCTCGAAATAACCCCGATATTTTAAGAATTGCACCAGCAAAAACGATACAGCTGACGATAGGTCAATTTACTCAAAATAGTGCGTGTCAGCCAATAGCGCTACGTCTAATTACAGTTATTTTCTGGTCATGCACCAACAAATGGTAAAGCGTTCTGAAATTTCCATTTCAGCCCAACTTTTTGTGAACCATGGAATCACTGAAATCTTCGCGAGTACTGTTCGCGCTGTCGCACATTGATTTTGAAACCATCAATTTTAGTTGTTCTTTTGGAAATCTTCTGTAGGAATAGGTTCAGCGTTTCTGACGAAAAACAGGTATCGA
>JBCBOC010000159.1:0-7248 GCA_039821475.1 Cyanobacteria bacterium J06632_22
GTGTGTGGCGACGGCTATATATAGCGCTCGCCACTTTGCTTCTAAGAAAATGGCCCAATAGGCGTATTTTCTTCCAGGGTTAACCCAGCGCACCGTGTTGGGCCAAGCGCTTAGGACAGTTCTGGCTGTGAAGCCTTTGGTATGGTCGCCAAGTGGCTCGCAACCGCGCACAAACGTTTGTGGCGGTGCTATACAAACTACTCAGCAAAGGGGTCGCTGTACTCACCGGTTCTGACGTACTGTGCCTGTTCCCGTAGCGAGAACGCATAGTCAGTGTTGCCCTCCGCTTCAAAGATGGCCGCTGCAGTTTCGTAGTCGCCAACGATGGCGGCCCGTGCGGTTTCTGGCAGGCTATCGGGGCCGTTAAAATCTTCCCCTAGGCTGAGATAGGCCTCACCCCAATAGGCATCGGCACGACCCAAGTACGCATTAGGATTGCTGTCGTCAAGTGCGATCGCAGCAGTGTAGGCTTCAATCGCCTGATCGTAGTCCTCTGAGACCATGTACTCTAGTGCGCGATCATAGACCCGCTCATAGTCTGTTGCTGCTCTGACGACCAGGTCATAAGCCCCTCCCTGGCCAGAGAAGGAACCCGCTACTGCGGTATACTCACCCGACTCTGGAATCGTAATCACAATGGCAGAGTTGAGCGTGCCATTGTAGTCGTCATTGACCTCTAGTTCGGCGCCGCTGGGATCTAGCAACGACAGAATCGTGTCGAAATCAGGGCTCTCTAGCTCAATGGTCAAAGTCTCACCCGCTTCTGCCGTGAAGCTATATTCGTCACGCATGGGCTCTAGGGCACCACTCTTCTCCAAGATGGGGTTAGCCTGGGCTGCACCTGCCGCTAAGGTCAAACTAGAGATCAGGCTCAGAAGGCCAAACCGACGGATCTGGGTGATAAATGTTGTCATAATGCGTTTCCTAATGATGAATGACGGGACAGTTAATGGTTTCTGGCTGCGACATCAGCCCATGGCTATAGGGCACCCATAAATAGGTCGTTTGGAGGCCAGGTGATCTTGCGAGAGCAGCAAACGGATAAAGCTCGTCCACCATGGGTGGCTGTACGCCTTGTCTGCGGATTGGAGCCTTGTCTTTGGACCTGATCTTAAAGTACCCAGTCGCTATGCCAGTACCCGCGGTGACAGTCGCTAAGGTGGATAGCCTGGGCCGTGGATAGCGGTTTGAGTGGGGGCAGTGACAGGGCCTAAACCCGTTCAGAGACTGGAAATATTAGACCAAGTGACAAACGTTATATAGCCGTCATATAGCCGTTGCCACAAAGGCCCTTTTTGGGGTTTGTGCGCGACGGCGGCCACTTGGCGACCATACTCAGTACTTGCGCGCCAGACATGTCCTCAGCAAAGTGCCGTTAGCTATATGTATATCGCTCGATACTTTAGCTCCGGACATCTGTAGGGTCCAAGTACCTAGTGCAGCGTCAACGCTAAAGATTCGGGTAAAGCCAGTGAGGTAGCGAATAGTGAAGTAGCGTTTGGCCTTAAGCCCCTTTGAAGTAAAGGCGTTCGACTATTTCACTACCGCTCTATTTCACTATTTCACGGTCATCGCCAACCCTAATTCTTAGTGCTGACAGACCACTAGGTATGATCGCTAGGTGCCCCGCAACCGTGCACGAATGTCTATGGCAGTGCCATACAAGCGCGTCGCGCTTGAGCGATAGCCGTACTCGGGACCCAGCCAAGAGACCCAAGGGATATCTGGCAAAACCTTGCTTGACGGATAGCTTGAGCGCCGGTCAAACTGTCAGCAGTGAAAAGTTCTACAGCAAAAGGGCAGGCGATTCCGGTCAGTGATAGTTCTTCGATGGTTCGTTGTCCAGAATGTTCGTCACCTCAGGTGGTTGATTCTTATCAGTATTTGGCTGTTGGGGCCGTCGGCCATGGCGCAAATACAGCTGCCGCCGCCAGAAGATACGCCGGAAGAAATCCTACGCACAGAAATCATTCTGGAAGCCCGTTCACCCATCGATGGGGCGCCCCTCACCGCCGCCGAGTACGCTGAGCTTCAGACCGTACTACAGGCCCCCACCGAGACCCCCGTACTCAATTCTGACATCCGCTACCTAGTCTTCTTGCTGCAGCTACGACGCGCCGTTCAGCCCATTGCCCCCTTTCTTCGCTAGATGTTCTGTACTTTCACTAACACGCCTGCTCTGCTAGTGTGCAAGGTATGTGGTCTGTGTAGCAATGTTAAGACTGTGGGTTCGCTATCCTGAGAGGGCTATGGCAATCTGCTCAGCTATTCAGACATCATTGGTAAATATTTCTTTAAATATTCTTTAGTACACAACGCTTAATAGGACCAGGTCTCCATGACATCGACAGTGGCTTTTGACCAGATCGAACGCATCGTTTGGAACCAGCACCATAACCCCTTCGAAGTGCTGGGGCCTCACCGCGTGGAGGTTGAGGGTCAATCTGTTTGGGTAGTGCGGGCTTATTTGCCCCAGGCTGAGGCGGCTTGGGTCAAGCTGCCCGAAGAACGGCAAGAATTTGCCATGACTAACGGGCAGCATGCCAACTTTTTTGAAGCCATCGTCGATGTTGAAGAATTGGCCAACTACCAGATTCGCTACAAGTCTGGTGAGCATGAGCACTTCATCTACGATCCTTACGCTTTCACGTCGCCCAAAATCACAGAGTTCGACGTTCATCTCTTTGCCGAAGGCAATCATCACCGCATTTACGAGAAGCTAGGGGCACATCCAGCCGTGATTGACGGCATTGCCGGTGTGCACTTTGCTGTCTGGGCCCCCAATGCCCGAAACGTTTCTATTTTGGGTGATTTCAACCAGTGGGACGGTCGCCAGCACCAGATGCGAATTGGGGGCGGTGGAATTTGGGAGTTATTTATTCCTGAATTGGGGGTTGGCACCCACTACAAATACGAAATCAAGAACCACGACGGCCACATTTACGAAAAGTCTGACCCCTATGGTTTCCAGCAGGAGGTCCGGCCCAAGACCGCCTCTATCGTTGCTGACCTCGATGCGTACAGTTGGCAAGACCAGGACTGGATGGAGACGCGGCGTCACACTGACCCCTTGACCCAGCCTGTCTCGGTCTATGAGGTTCACCTCGGATCTTGGCTACACGAAGCGTCTGCTAACCCTGCGGTGGATGAGCAAGGCCAAGAACAGGCTGTGGTGACGGTGGCAGAACTAAAGCCTGGGGCACGATTCCTCACCTACCGAGAATTGGCGGCCAAGCTGATTCCTTATGTAAAGGATTTAGGCTTTACCCACATCGAGCTGCTGCCCGTGGCAGAGCATCCCTTTGATGGGTCTTGGGGGTATCAGGTGACCGGCTATTATGCTGCGACCTCTCGCTACGGTAGTCCAGAAGACCTGATGTACTTCATTGACCAGTGCCATCGAAACGGTATTGGTGTGCTGGTGGACTGGGTCCCAGGCCACTTCCCTAAGGATGGCCATGGCCTCGCCTTCTTCGATGGTACGCACTTATACGAGCACGCCGATCCACGTAAGGGTGAGCATAAAGAATGGGGCACGCTGGTCTTTAACTATGGCCGTAATGAGGTCCGCAACTTTTTGGTGGCCAACGCGCTGTTCTGGTTTGACAAGTACCACATCGACGGTATTCGGGTGGATGCCGTCGCTTCCATGCTGTACCTGGACTACAACCGTAAAGATGGTGAATGGGTGGCCAACGACTACGGCGGTCGAGAGAATATCGAAGCGGCAGACTGCCTACGTCAGGTTAATCACCTGCTGTTTAGCTACTATCCCGGTACGCTTTCCATTGCCGAAGAATCAACCTCCTGGCCGATGGTGTCCTGGCCGACCTATGTGGGCGGGTTGGGCTTCAACCTGAAGTGGAACATGGGGTGGATGCACGACATGCTCGACTATTTCAGCATGGATCCCTGGTTCCGCCAGTTCCACCAGAACAACGTGACCTTTAGTATCTGGTACGCCTTCAGCGAGAACTTTATGCTGGCGCTGTCCCACGACGAGGTGGTTCACGGCAAGAGCAACATGATTGGCAAAATGCCGGGCGATAATTGGCAGAAGTTTGCCAACCTACGCTGTCTGTACACCTATATGTTCAGTCACCCCGGCAAGAACACGCTGTTTATGAGCATGGAGTTTGGCCAGTGGAGTGAGTGGAACGTTTGGGGCGATTTGGAGTGGCATCTGCTCCAATACGATGGCCACAAAGAGCTGCATAAATTCATGGGGGCACTGAATGCGTTCTATCGCAGCGAGCCGTCGCTTTACACGCAAGATTTCTCACAGGACGGCTTTGAGTGGATTGACTGTAACGACAATCGCCACAGTGTGGTCTCCTTTATCCGCCGGGCCAAGGACAGCGATGAATTTGTGGTGGTGGTCTGTAACTTTACGCCTCAACCCCATAGCCACTACCGGGTAGGGGTCCCGGCTCGGGGCTACTACAAAGAACTCTTTAATAGCGATGCGGGTGACTTTGGCGGTAGTAATATGGGCAATCTGGGCGGTAAATGGTCAGACGATTGGTCTTACCATGGCCAGGGCTATTCGTTAGATCTCACCTTGCCGCCCTTAGCTGTGGTTGTTCTAAAGCTGGGCGAGCCGCCTAAGCAGCTTGACGCGGCCGCCTAGGACAGCCTCAAGACTGAAAATCGGATAAAGTTTAGCGAATAGTGTTTAACAGGCAGCGTCAGGCCTAGGGAACCAAAGGGCCCCAGGCCTGACACCATAGCGCTCTTTGCGCTAATTATTGCTTTACGAGACAGCGACCGGCTTCCAGTCGGTCGCTGTTGCGCCAAACTGGTCTTGAGCAGTTTGTTCTGCCTTGGCTAAAGATGGGTGCCAACAGTCTAGACAGTAGCCCCCATTGGCTTCTTCGGCGATGAGCCAATACCCGTGACCGTCAAACTGAATCTTGAGGTTGAGCGGTGGTGCATCGGCCACCTTAGGTGACCAGGCTGTGATCTGCTTAATGATGACAGCAGGCATAGGTAGAGACCTGAAATGAACTTTCGTGTTTACCTATACGAGGGGTTTGACCCCTCATCCGTATAAAACCTGTATTGGGTTACGACATCGCAACCTAATACGCTCGCTAGCCGCAACCTCCACAACCATTTGTGCTCGGTTGCGGGCCGCTTAGTTCCAATATTCAGTACTTGAGCGCCAAAAATGTACTCAACAAAATGGCAACGGCTATATCTCTGTTAAAGCTGGGTCGACCAACAACAGCTAACACTCTTGCTTAAACCATAACAGCCTGTAACAAACACGTTATGGATAGCCTATCGCCGCTCTGAACGGCAAGCCCAAGCGTTCTACGGCTGAGGGGCTGGCTAGAAATTGATCAACCGTTTGTCGGAAGTCCCGTGAGAAAACCCCTGAGCAACCCCTGAGCAACCGTAGTGCGTTATTCCGCCGCCGCCAGTTCTTCCGCTAGCATCTCTTGATAGATGCGAGGGAGCTGACTCGACATGCTGTTGGTCTCAATACCGTAGCCCAGGCTGGTCCAAGTACTCGACAGGCGCTTTAACACACTATTCACATCGCCTGCGGCCAGGGTCGTGGCAATATCCATTCCCCAAACACTGCTATCCGATAGCCACGCGTGGACCACCTCATCCTGGTAAACCGGCGCAAAACTGTAGCTGCCCCAAAAAGCATAATTGGGGGGCGGTGAGGGGTGGTACTTGCGGGCCTCGCGATACCAAGTATGGTTGATCATCTGATATCGACCGGCTGCGGTCGAACAGTTCCCCTGGTTGGGACCATTGGTAATCGTGATGCACTGCTCGGGGTGGCGAGAGAGGTTATTAACGGTTTTGCCGCCGTAAAGTAGCGCGTAGGGATTGTCAGTATTGGACTCGCTTGCCGAAATTGTCCGCATCAGGGCCCGAATATGGGGGTCGCCGCCGGTCATCACCAACGGTAGTGGGCGACTGACCCAGTTAGAGGAGCCAAAGGTTAGGACGCGGCCCCGCAGGCTAGACAGGCGTTGAACTAGGGATGCTGGAACATCTAACTGTAGTGGCGACCCCTGGAGCAACAGCCAAGTTACGCCCAAAAACATAATTGCGGTCAGCAGTACTGGACCATTGTCCTCTTTCGTCGAGGTCTGCCTGCCGTTTTTAGATCGAGTGTGGTTAGGTTTGTCGCCCTTTGACCGGGCACCTTTTGACTGGGCACGAGAATGATTTCCGCCAGTCTCTGCGGGCTGTGAGGTTGGTTTGGAGTTAGGCAGAGAGTCCACAGAAATTGGAGAATGGCGGCGACGAAGGGCTGACGTTACGGTACCCGGTTTGACTATACCCAGTTGAGGTGGGGCTGCTGATCAGGGGAAAACTGCCTGAGACGCTAGAGCAGGCTGTCAGGGCGTTTGCGAATCCTGTCGGATTTGCGTGACGGTACTCAGTGTAACTACCGAACGAGCTGGCGAATTTCCTGCCAAAGCCCTGATGATGGCTGGCTGACCGCCGAATAAGTGAGTACACCATATCTTGGGCTAAAAAGTAACGCAAGTACGAACAGTCCTGAAATTACCAGGACAATGGCTGGCCCTGATGGGAGGTTAAACCAGTAGCTGAGATACAGGCCGGATAGGCTAGAAAAAATGCCGAGCCCGGCGCCTAACAGCATGACCTGATGGAGTCGTGGGACTAGTAGGTAGGCTGTTGCCCCTGGAGTAATGAGTAAGGACAGCACTAGGACAACGCCAACCGCTTTGAGGCTTGCCACAACGGTCAAGGCAATGAGCGCCATTAGGCCAAAGTTAAGCAGGTTGACCGGCATGCCAGAGGCTTGGGCCGCCTCAGGATCGAAGGTATAAAACAACAGTTCTTTGTAGAGGAGAATGACAACGGCCAATACTAGGGCTGTGATAATCGCAGTGTCTCGCACATCAGCGGCAGTGACACCAAGAATATTGCCAAAGAGAAAATGGTTCAGATCAATTTTGTTGCTTTTTTGAATCAGCGTAATTAGGGTTACCCCTGCCGCAAAAAATGACGATAGCACGATACCCATAGCAGCGTCTTCTTTAATGGGCGAGCGGGTGCGAATCCAGGCAATTACAGTCGTGCTCAGGATACCGGAGAAAAAGGCGCCAATGGCCAGGTTGAAGTTGAGGATAAATGCGATCGCAACCCCCGGCAGGACTGAATGACTGATGGCATCGCCCAACAATGCCAGTCGCTGCACCATCAGGTAGCTGCCGACAATGGAGCAAATCATCCCTACTAGCACCGCCACCA
>JBCBOC010000819.1:0-1705 GCA_039821475.1 Cyanobacteria bacterium J06632_22
ATAAGAAACAAAAAAGAACAAAAATACCGTTCATCGCCCCATGCGCTCGTCCCTTGGCGGCACTGCTCCATAGAACGTCAGCCAGGGTAGCACTGGGCCGCAGCCAGTTTATCGTTTTTGACCAGCGGGGTAACATAGCTACAAACCGTAATGACTTACGGCGCTCGGCACCCAGGCTGGTGTAGTTCTCCTGCCAAGAAGCTTTGCTATCAGAGGTCATCGAGCGTTAACGCAGTGTAGCCGTCGTGTGCTTAGCGTTGTGTATATTTCTATGCCACGCCCCTATGCCACGACACCATGCCAAGACAGTAGGCCACCGGGCTCTAATTCTATTGGTCAATTCACCATCGACATTGTCCTAAACCCAGTGGCACAAGCCATAACCCCTATCCCCAAACCGTGAGGACAACCCCAATGGGCAAACTAATACAGCGCTTAGCCGGTGCCGCCGCGGCGTTAGCGACAACAGCGGTCGCAGCGCAGACGGCCTCAGCACAGGAGATTTTACTGGCTGAACCGACCGTTCTAGACACTATTTACGAAGTGAGTCATACCCACAGCGGCGACTACTATCGCAACCGGACGTTTGCCCGTCAGCTGGATGTTCTGTTTGGCCCGGGTTGGTTTGGTGCTGCGGCATTTCCTGAACTAGAGATGGATCGCGACGCTGAGGCCCTAGAAACGGCCTACAACGAACTCATGTTCCTGCAAACCCGCAACACACCCACCATTCGCGTACCCGACCTAAGTAGCCCTTACAACACGTCGGTTCAGCTCCTACCGCTATCACAGACCAACAGCCGAGTGGTGGGCAGCGAGTTAAACTTCGAGCCCCTACCTCGCCGATAGTCGATCAGTCGATCATCAGTCGATCAATGGTTTAGCGCTCCCCGGTGAGGGCAAAGACAATACGGACCTAACCATAAGGCCAACAGCGCATCGCAGTCGCTGTTGGCCTTACATACTTTAGCCCTACATATTGACCTTCACTGTAGTCAGCAGCGGCATTGCCACAATCCAGGGTGCAGGAATCGAACCTGCCTGAGGCGAATTATGAGTTCGCTGCCTAATCCGCTCGGCCAACCCTGGTCATCTTTTGCTGCCCTATGATAGCCGAATCTATCAGAGCTGCGAACAGAGGTATACGGACTTTAACGGGCAGCCCCTCGATTTATGGCATTCCACGCATCCCCCTCAGTCCTAGACTTGCCTCAGGAGAAATGGCTATCCCTATAACTTCTGAAGTTTTTTGGGGTAGGCTGAAGCCGTTGGCTGTCGCTTTAGCGGGCCTGGACAGATTGGTTGACACTAAAATATTGATAGACATTAACTAGACACAAGATGGCTCTCAACCCTGCGATCGCATTTACGTTGATTTTACTGGCACTGATGTTTGGTTCAGGCATTGTCAGCGCGTCCTGGGGCTATGCACTGGGCCGCCAAGCGCTAACCGGCGTTAGACAACCGGAGACCCGGCCTTCTAACGTGACCGCGGCTAATCGGACCAGTAATGCCCAGGGCAGCGACTTTGTCCTACTCAAAGAAGAGGACATTCTTAAGGATGTGAAAGCCCGCATTGACGGCGGACTTGGGGCATCTGAGTAAGGCTATCGGGTAACGCGGTAGAGCAATCTGACAGCCGTGACCTGTCAACGTTCAGCCCCCAGATAAGGCTCAGGGGCATCGCACTGCAGCATCGATTTGC
>JBCBOC010000744.1:0-2380 GCA_039821475.1 Cyanobacteria bacterium J06632_22
GGGTATTACATTAACCCGCTGGTTACGGTCCTGCTGGGGTTTGTGGTGCTGCGGGAGCGGCTGTATCGGGGACAGCAGGTGGCCGTGGCACTGGCCTGCCTTGGCGTAGGCTATTTTGTCTGGCAGCTAGGCACGGTGCCGTGGATTGCTCTGGGGCTGGCATTTTCCTTTGCGTTCTATGGGCTGCTGCGCAAGCTGGTGCCCGTGTCACCGCTGGTGGGATTAGCCATAGAAACGGCCTGGATTACACCCGTGATGCTAGTGCTGGTAGGGTACTGGCAGGCGACGGGGGTAGGCAGTTTTGGTGCATCCTGGCGACTGACGCTGCTGTTTATCGGCTGCGGGGTGGCAACGTCGATGCCGCTACTGTGGTTTAACAATGCGGCCAAACGGCTGCGGCTCTCGACGCTGGGATTCTTTCAGTATATGGCTCCATCGATTCAGCTAGTGCTGGGAGTGTTTGCCTTTGGAGAACCGTTTACGTCAACGCACTTGGTCACGTTTCTGTTTATTTGGACAGCGCTGACGGTTTATACGATCACCTCAATACGGCAGCGTTAAAGGATGAATTAGTCGAGAGGAGTTCAGTAAGTGTGATGAAATGGATAGATACCTCTGTTCGGATTTAGTTCTGCTAGCAGCCCTCACCCTAAATCCCTCTTGCTAAGGAGAGGGATTTTGATCCTTAACATTCGATTTAGGCAGGATCTGATCTTCCTTTTCTTATAGAAAGAAAAGGCTGGGGAATGAGGGCTTAGCGTGCCAAGGCTAAGCCTGTGACTTCTCGCCGTCTCACATCCATGCATACCGACTACCTCAAACGCATTTTGCTTGCCCGCGTCTACGACGTTGCCCAGGAAACGCCGCTGGACCTAGCGCCAAACCTGTCGGCTCGGCTGGGCAATCAGCTATTGCTGAAGCGGGAAGATATGCAGTCGGTGTTTTCCTTTAAGCTGCGGGGGGCATACAACAAAATGGCCCAATTACCGCCGGATAAGCTGGCGGCGGGGGTGATTGCGGCATCGGCAGGGAACCATGCTCAGGGCGTGGCGCTGGGCGCGAAGCAGCTGTGTACCCAGGCAATTATTGTGATGCCGGTGACCACGCCAGAAGTGAAGGTGGCGGCGGTGCGATCGCGTGGTGGTCAAGTCATTCTCCACGGTGAAACCTTTGACGATGCCTACACCCATGCCCGTCAGCTAGAGCAGGAAAAAGGACTCACCTTCATTCATCCCTTTGACGACCCCGATGTGATTGCCGGGCAGGGCACTATCGGCATGGAGATTTTACGACAGTGTTCTCAGCCAATTCATGCGATTTTTGTGGCGATTGGCGGCGGGGGGCTCATTTCCGGTATTGCGGCCTATGTGAAGCGGCTGCGGCCAGAGATCAAAATCATTGGGGTGGAGCCTGAGGACGCCGATGCCATGTACCAGTCACTGAAGCTGGGCCGTCGTATTTGCCTACCGCGGGTGGGGCTATTTGCCGATGGGGTGGCCGTGCGCCAGGTGGGTGAGGAAACCTTTTGGCTCTGTCAGCAGTACGTGGACGACATTATTCGCGTTCCCACAGACGATACCTGCGCGGCCATTAAGGACGTATTTGAGGACACGCGGTCCATTGTGGAGCCGGCAGGGGCACTTGCGATCGCAGGGGCCAAAGCCTACGTTGCTCAAACCGGCATCAAAGACGAAACCCTGGTGGCCATTGCCTGTGGGGCCAATATGAACTTTGACCGGCTGCGGTTTGTGGCCGAGCGGGCAGAGCTGGGCGAACAGCGCGAGGCGATTTTTGCCGTCACCATTCCTGAGCAGCCCGGCAGTTTGAGAAAGTTCTGCGAATGCTTAGGCAAGCGCAACCTCACGGAGTTTAACTATCGCATTGCTGACGAGCGGGAGGCGCATGTTTTTGTCGGTGTGCAGGTGCAGAACCGAGCTGACGCCGCCCAGCTCAAGGCGACTTTCGAGACCAACGGCTTAGAAACCTTGGACCTGACGGATGATGAGCTGGCCAAGATGCACCTGCGCCACATGGTGGGCGGGCGATCGCCGTTGGCTCATAACGAGCTGATCTATCGGTTTGAGTTTCCTGAGCGACCCGGCGCCCTAATGAAGTTTGTTAAAACCATGAGCCCCCATTGGAACATCAGCCTGTTCCACTATCGCAACAACGGCTCGGACTATGGGCGCATTGTGGTGGGCATGCAGGTCCCGCCAGAAGAGACAACAGAATGGGAAGCATTTCTCTCTACGTTGGGATATCGGTATTGGGATGAGAACCAGAACCCGGCCTATCAGCTGTTTTTGGGTTGATTTTTAGCTTTTCTCGCTTGACTTGACTCATTCAAATCTGGCAAAAGCCTGGCAGAACCGCAGGTCAA
>JBCBOC010000494.1:0-3833 GCA_039821475.1 Cyanobacteria bacterium J06632_22
ACGGATCTGCCTGAAGCCATTCGTAGTGTGCGTGGCGGTGCCCATCGCTTGCGTCAATTGGCCATCAGCCTTCAGAATTTCTGCCATATTGACGAAGTTTATCCTAAGCCTGCTGACATCCATAGTCTGCTGGATAGTTTGTTACTCCTGCTCCAGAGCCGGATCAAAACTCCCCTACAAATCCAGCGTGACTATGCCAAACTGCCGCCGGTACAGTGTTTTGCGGGCCAGCTCGGCCAGGTGTTTATGTCAATTCTGACGAGCGCGGCCGATGCCCTGTTGGCTCAGCAGTTAGATTCTGGTGAGTCCCCTACGTTAATTTTGTCGACGCGGGTCTGCAATGCTCCGGTGGCTTATCCTACGGGGCGTTGGGTTGAGGTGTTAATTCGCGATAATGGGCCAGGCCTACCGGCAACGGTGGAGCAAGACATTGCGGCGGCTTGCTCGCCCCAGGCCCGACGGATTAAAGAGTCTCGGTTGGCCATGGGCTATCGAATTGTCACTGCTAGACATGGCGGGCGCTTTCAAGTGCGATCGCAGCAGTTCACCCAGGCCGATCACCGGATCGATCGGGGGACCGAGTTTCAAGTCATGCTGCCGCTGATGCCGCCAGATAGCTAAACCTCTGCCGCGTCCAGAACGGTCGTTTTCCCTGAGCAAAAGCGATAGCTGTCAGACGATACGCGTTTTGTATCTACCGGTTTCAAGCTGGACGTGGTTTAGGGCGCTAAGCCGGGGCCGGGGGTGGTCCCTCTGGACAGGGCACCACAATATAGCCCTCCGCCCGACTGCCCAGAATCTGGTTGCGATCGCAGCCCCACCACCAGTAATGTGCCGCCACATAGGCGCAGATCAGGCTATCGAGCTGGTCTTCTACAGCCTTTAGGGCACGGCCTGTCTGTGGAATCAATGGCAGGTCCGTTGATTCAAGGGGCAACGCGGGCTCCAGCTTGGGCAGCACGGTTAGGATCAGCTGGCGCAGTCGACTCAGCTCTCGACGACGGTCAGCGAGTCGGCCTTTTTTGTACTTCAAAATCCGCGGTAGTCGAAACAAATTCACCATGGCGGGATGGGGGAAAACCTCGATCTGGTAGCGGCCCATCTGCCGGGGTGTCAGCGTTGGCGCATGGCAGAGTCCCCGCGCGGTCAGAGCCTCTGCAAAGGCGACTAGGCGCTGAGCAAAGGGGCGGCTCTGGTTCGCTGGGTAGCAGCCTGCGTGATAGCGCCCATACCATTGATGGGCCAATCGATCGGGCACGCGCATGCCGGTGGCATTCGGAATAATGGTTGGGGCGTCAATGGCGGCGATCACGGGTGCTTGAGGGGGCACATGGGCGTCGACCCAAGCTAAAACATCGTTGAGTTGCGGTAAGTGTTCTAGCGTAACCAGCGTGAGCTGCTGGTTTTGCTGACGGAGTTGGCACAGCCCCGAGGGACCAGATTGCCAGCCTAAGTCAAGCCCTAGGCAGGTCATGGCGGGTGACAGGGCAGGGGGCATAGGTCGTCCTTGTCGTGTTGACAAAACTTTGTGATTGCAGTCGTCGGGTGACGTCGACCTATTGGACTGAGCCGTAGGGCGACATCAAGGCTCCGGGGCCGTTGTCGGCGGATAGAAATGCGGGTTGCCGTGTGGGTGAACCTGGCGAACCTTTTTCAAACATCACCGTCTACCTATCCATAACTGACTGTGAAGTTTGATTGCTCTGGCATTAAACGATTGTCAACCACTGTCAACCACAGGGACTCCACTACAATGCGCAAACTTGCTGTTTCCGTCGTGACACTAACCTCTCTCACGGCCTGCACCCAGGGTGATGAATTGGGTAGCAACTGGAGCTTCGAACTGCCGGAGAATACGATTACTGACGATGAGCAATTTGCTCGCTTTGGGGAGCAGGTGGGCAGTGATGACTTAGACGGTGTAGCTGCGGCAGAGCCCGCGCTACCTGAGCTATCGCCCAACTTTACTGACGGTGCGACGTCAGCCCCTGCTGACGCTGGGGCTGCGCCTGCGCCTAGACCCGCCGAAATGGGGGCTGTGCCCTCTACCCCCCCAGAATGGGAAGGCCCTAGCGATCTGTCAATTGACGAGTTAGTGGAGTTTACCTTTCCCCAGCGCGGCCCCCGCCCCAACCCCTTGGCGCAGGTTCGTTTTTCACCAACGGGTCCCCAGGCTAGCAATCGTTACATCGAGCGGATTATGGGAGCGGCGGATGCCAGTCGGCAGAGTCGTCCGGTTAGTGTTTCTGTGGCCAGTGGGTTATCGAGTCCCGCGGCTGTACAAGAGCCTGCCTACCTGCGGTCTTTACCCCAACCCGTCCAGCCTGATCTCAATAGTGCGATTGGGGGGCCGGTTGCTGTGGCTCCACCGGCACGTCAACGGCTTGATCAGCTGCTGACGCGGGCAACCCCGACTGAACTGAGGGCTACGTTAGAGGCCCCGGCTGATATTGGTCCTGCTATGCTGCCGCCGTTACCTGCTGCAGATAGAGCAGTGGTTTCTGCCAGCTAAACCCCCTGTACTGTCGGTATTTCCGATAGGGGTTGGCAAATGGAGCGAAATAGCGAGACTATTCACCCTTGTGAGGGAGGCAATTCAGCGTCGAATAAATTCGACTGTATTGGCGCGAATGCTGATGTCATACCCCTGGTGAAAGTCGTTACCCAGTAGACCGATAGGCACGGCATCCCCAATAGCAACGGTCACGTTTCTGCGGGTAATGCTGCCAACGTTAAGGCTACTGACCTGGGTGGTACTCAGGGTAACAGCGCGATCGCTAGCGGTGGCTGCTCGAATCTGTCCCGTGGGGCTGAGTCCGAGTTGGTTGGCGACACTCTGGGTAATGAGGGTACTGCTCGCGCCGGTATCTAGAATCATGGGCGCTGAGGTACCACCATTGAAGGTCACCAGAATGACGGGTGTGCCGCCACTGCGGCTCATGATTGGGATGGTAAAGCGATCTGCAGATGCTGTTGGGCTGTCGGGGGGAGTCGTTTGGCGGGCTGGTGCAGGGGCTGAGACCCGAGCTAGTGGTATGGGGGCGGGTGGATTGTTGAGTTGGTTAAGCTGCTGCTCGGCGTAGGCTAGGTTGCGTTCGTATTCTGAAATTTTGTTTTGTGCGGTTGCGTGGTTTGGGGCCTCAGCGGGAATCGCTTGAAGCTGGCTGATCGTGCGCTGCCAGCGGCTGACGATTAGACTCCAGTCGTCAGAGGATTGGGCCTGTTGCACCAGTTTTGCCGTGCTGTCCGCGAGCTTCAGGGCTGCATCGTACTGGCTTTCGTATTCAGCAGTGAGGTCTGTCTCTGTAGGGGCAGCGGTTTCAACGGGGGGTGAGGGGGCCGCTGCTGTAGAAGCCGCCTCAAGACTGTCAACGGTGGCGGGGACATCCTCGCTTTCTGAGATGCCGCTGCAGCCTCCTAAGACTAGAAGTAGCAATATCCATCCTTTGATTAGCGTCATATCCCGTCTTGTGATGCGTTTCTAAATGGGTGTTGAAGGGGTATCTCGACGCGCTCCCATCAAACTGGCGTGATGGGAGCGCCATATTATAGCCGCCACAAAGGTCCTTTTTTGGGGGGACGCGACGGCGGCCACTTGGCGACCATATTCGGCACTTGAATTCCAGGATTGCCCTAAGCAAAGTGGCGAGAGAGAGATAGCCGTCGCCACTTTGCTTAGGACAATCCTGGCGCTCAAGTGCCCAGTACTGGAGCCAAGTGGCCCGCCGTCGTGAACAAACCCCAATCAAGGGCCTTTGTGGCGACGGCTATCTCTCTCTCGCCACTTTGCTTAGGGCAATCCTGGAATTCAAGTGCCGAATATGGTCGCCAAG
>JBCBOC010000004.1:0-20898 GCA_039821475.1 Cyanobacteria bacterium J06632_22
CGCGCAATTCGGCTCAGCTTTTTTGCGAATTGCGATCCGGAGGGACTGATAGGCCTATTCGACTGCGTTGAGGGGCTCCAACGTCAAGCACTCCAGCACCAGGTACTATCCCCAGCAACTCGGCGAACGTCATCTATAGCTAGCGCCATATCGGCTAGGACACCGAGTACGGCAAAGTCGATGACACAGGTGAGCCGCCTGCCCTAACGGATCTGGCACCTGCTATACAATGCTGGGGGCCTTGATGCAGTGCCTACACTTCAAACGGCTTGCCCATCACACGCCCTCAGCTCAGTGACGAACAAACCGTCCAAATATTGTAGGCGACAGCTCACCAGACGCTGTCACGTCGTCGTTTCCAATAGCGCTGCAGTCAAGGTTCCAGAACTTCAGGCTAAAGGGTTTAGAACCCAGGGGGTTTAGAGCCCAGGCAAGTTTAGCCCACCCGTGAGTTCCTCCATGCGCTCGCGCATGGTGTCCGTGGACTTGGTGTAAGCATCACGCATAGCAGCTGTCACTAAGTCAGACAGGGTTTCGGCCCCTTCCTCCAGTGCCTTAGGGTCAATCGCTACCCCTTTGGGCTCCTGATTACCACTCAGCGTTACCTTGACCAACCCGCCACCGGCTTGACCCTCAATTTCCATCTGCTCCAGCTCTTCCTGGAGTTTTTTGGCCCCTTCCTGGACTTGCTGCGCTTTCTTGAAGGCTTCAGTAAGCTCCTTCATTTTGCCCAGGCCAAATCCAAACCCTTGTCCTTTGGTCATAGGTACTCAGCTCACCAACTGAACTGTCGCTGATTGAACTGTCAAACTATACGATGCAGCAGGGCGAAATGCAATGAAACCCGCCTTAGAGATCAAAGTAGGGTTAAAATGCACCCAAAATCTGCACTTCAGGCCGCAATTGGATATCGTGCTTGTCGTGAATCACAACCTGGGCATGACGGATCACGTTTAGAATATCGGTCGCTGTCGCCCCCCCCAGATTGAGGATAAAGTTGGCATGGCGTTCGGCAATTTGAGCCTGACCAATCTGAAACCCCTTTAGACCAGCCGCCTCGATTAGCCGCCCCGCGCTATGGGGTTTGGGATTACGGAAAACGCTCCCGCAACTCGGCAGGTGATAAGGCTGCGTAGATCGACGCTGATGCAGGTCTGCGGCGGTGGCCGCCTTGATAGCGGCAGGGTCTCCCCCAGGCCGAAGTTGTAACGTCGCCCTCAAAACAATGCGCGGATCGCCTTGGAGAATCGAGGTTCGGTACTGATACCCCAAATCCTCAGCGGTCAGCGTTGAAATTGTGCCATCGGGGTTCAGGACATCGGTCGACACCAGGATGGCCGCAGTATCAGAACCGTGAGCACCAGCATTCATCACCACAGCGCCACCCATGGTTCCTGGGATACCCACCATCCATTCCAGCCCTGTGCACCCGTGTTTAGCGGCTTTCCAGGCCAATGTTGCCATGGGTTCCCCAGCCGCCACGGTCACGCGCCCGGTCTCGCGGTCAAACTCAGCCTGCCGTAGATAACGGGTGCAAATGACAAGGCCAGGCAACCCTTGATCGCTAATCAGGAGGTTAGATCCTGCCCCCAGCAGCGTCACCGATAGCGACCGTTCCTGAGCCCACGCCAAACTGGCCTGAAGGTCATCAACAGATCGAGGTGTTGCCAGCCATTCAGCAGGACCGCCGGCCCGAAAGGTGGTGAACGGCGCCAAAGAAAACTGCGCGTTCAATGGAAAGTCTGCATCCACCGACGCAGGCAGCATCGGCGTACCAATCAGGGTGCTCATGGCATACCAGTGGAATCCTTTGAATATTTAAAGAGAGTTGTGCGCCGTTGTCGATAGACGTATCCCCCGCCCCAGATGGGTGTCATACCCCGGATAACAGCTCTACAGTCGGTGGGGTTGAGAGATCGGCATGGGCAGCCATCACATCTGGCAAAATCCGATTGAGGTTACCCGCGGTTAGAAAGATGGCAATATCACCAGGTTCCAGCGTTTCAATGAGACGCTCTTGAACGGCTTCTAGAGTAGCTGCGTACTCAACCTGAGGGTGGTGTTCGGCCAGGGTGTCCGCAACGCTTTGTCCACTGATACCGAGCAGGTTGGCTTCTCCCGCCGCATAGATATCAGTAACGATCACTCGGTCAGCATCGCCAAAGGCTGTTGCAAACTCCTGCAGCAGGCTAGCGACTCGACTATAGCGGTGGGGCTGAAATACCGCCACCACGCGTCGCGCGACTCCAGAGGCTAGGGCTTCAGTGCTCTGGAGCTTAGCCGCAGCCAGGGTTACCGTAATCTCACTGGGGTGGTGCGCATAGTCATCGACGAACAAGATATCGTTGTGGAAACCGCGTCGGTCGAAACGACGACGGGCCCCACCAAAACCAGGCAAATGAGCTGCGATCGCAGAGAACTCTAAGCCAAGCTGTCGGGCAACGGCAACCACAGCGAGGGCATTGCTTAAATTGTGCAGCCCCAGCAAACCAATCTGTAGTTTCCCAAGCTTCTCGCCGTGTTCCCAGATGGTAGCCCAGGTTCCTTGAGCAGACTGCTGAATATCGGTGGCGATATAATCTGCCCCCGAGTCCGCCACCAAGCTATAGGTCAACGTGGGGCTGAGACGCGATCTCACGGTCGGACAATCCCAACACGCAATGGTCACATCACAGTTGCTGGAAAACGTCTCAAAAATCTCGACCACTTCGTCAAGACTGCTGTAGTGGTCAGGATGATCTAGCTCAATATTGGTGATGATGCCAATTTTGGCCATTAGCTTCACCAAGGAGCCATCCGACTCATCCGCCTCAGCGACCAGGGCCTCACCCTGCCCAACATAGGCATTGCCGCCCAGTGCCTCAACTTCGCCGCCGATCACCACCGTCGGGTCAATACCCGCCTTAAAGAGCAGATAGCCCAACATGCTGCTGGTCGTTGTCTTCCCGTGGGTACCCGCCACGGCAATACCCTGATGCCGCGCCATCAACGCCGCCAAAATATCAGAGCGATGAAAAATGGGACAGCCCATCTCAAGCGCTGCCCGATACTCATCATTGCTCTCAGTAATGGCCGTTGAACAAACCACTTGAGGGAGCTGACCGCCCGCAGTATCTGCGGCATAGGAAATATTGGCGGCTGTCTGATTCCAGAAGATTTGTACGCCGTTCTCCTTCAGCCGTTGAGTGATATGACTCAGACGCAAATCAGAGCCCGAAACGGGCAATTGCTGTCGAGACAGGATGTAGGCGAGCGCCGACATGCCAATTCCACCAACGCCGATGAAATGAAATGGCCTGCCGCTGAAATCCACTGAATTCAGCATAATTTTGTTCCTCAAACACCACACCACGGGTACGTCAGGCGTATCATAGCAGTATTCTTAGAAATGGCTAGTGTAGGTACCGTGAATTCCAGCCATTCTCCGTAGAACTCGCGTTTTCTAGCCCGCCATCCCTCGTAGAGACACTGCCCTAAAGCTCAATTCTGAACCTTCATCGCGGGATCACGTCGTGACTCCGTATCCTGACAGCGTCCTGCGATCCCAGTCAAAAAAGTTACTAAGGTCACTCAGTATTGCAAGTCTAACGCTACATTCTGATCGCCCACGGGGGAGTTATCATTTGCGCCACGTCGTCGCTCACGGGATTCTTCTAGAACCTCGTTTCTTTAGTGCTCGATCCCTGACCGTCTCCACATTCTGAGCTGAGTTTCAGAGTGCTAGTGCCGCCGTCGGTTGGTTAATTCGCACTACTGAACATCGTAATCGCACTTTACATGAAGGTGAGGTGAAGTTAAACGCGTTTAATCGCCTTTACCGATCCCTCAACTTTCTCCCCCATTGTCGGTCAAGTCCTTGATGCTCAGTCATTCCACCCATGATGCCGAGCGGATGATCCCTGACGTCATGTCGCAAGTTGAGATCAAATCAGGGACAGCGATACGGTACTATGAGTAACGATTATGACAGCTTGTGACAGCTGAGTTGACTTGACTGACGACAGAGGGTAAATCGCAGTGATTAGAGTAGCAATTAACGGTTTTGGGCGCATCGGACGTAACTTCCTGCGCTGCTGGCTAACGCGGGAAAACACAGGTTTGGACGTGGTTGCCATTAACAACACTTCCGACGCCAAGACAGCCTGCCATCTTCTAAAGTACGACTCCTTGCTGGGTCGATTGGACGCAGATATCAGCTATGACGACGAGACCATTACTGTAAATGGCAAGGTCATCAAGTGCTGCTCTGATCGCAACCCCAATAACCTGCCTTGGGGTGCCTGGGATATTGATCTCGTCATTGAATCAACGGGTGTCTTTGTTAGTGAAGAAGGGGCATCCCGCCACTTGGAAGCGGGTGCGAAGCAAGTACTCATTACGGCCCCTGGCAAAGGCGGCAACGTTGACACTTACGTCATGGGTGTTAACAGCGACGATTATGTCCATGGTAAAAATCCGGTTATCAGCAACGCCAGCTGCACCACAAACTGCCTAGCGCCGGTTGTCAAGGTCATCCATGAGAGCTTTGGCATCATCAAAGGCACGATGACCACCACCCACAGCTACACTGGCGACCAGCGGATTCTGGATGCTAGCCACCGCGATCTGCGACGGGCTCGGGCAGCTGCCATCAACATCGTGCCCACCTCTACGGGTGCAGCAAAGGCCGTAGCATTGGTCATTCCCGACATGAAGGGACGACTCAACGGTATTGCCATGCGCGTTCCTACGCCTAACGTCTCGGTTGTTGACCTGGTTGCCCAGGTTGAGAAGAAGACTATTAAGGAAGAGGTCAATGAAGCGTTCAAGGCGGCTGCGGCTGGTCCCATGAAGGGCGTTCTCGGCTATACCGAAGAGCCACTGGTTTCTATTGACTACCGCAAAACCGACGACTCTTCCATCGTTGACTCTAGCCTGACGCTAGTAATGGATGGCGATATGGTCAAGGTCGTGGCTTGGTACGACAACGAGTGGGGCTACAGCCAACGCGTTGTTGACCTGGCTGAGCTAGTAGCCGAAAAGTGGCCATCCTAGGCTAGCGGCATTATGTCTCTGGTGAGCGCGATAGCGCTGTGATTCTGTGAAGAGGGAGGACCTACAATCTAGGTGCTCCCTCTTTATTATTGGCAGCGGCAGCTTGCCACGCGGGTCAACCTTGAGGCCGGTTGCGGACACGAGTCGGTTGCTGCAAGGAGTCAGTTGCGGTCACGCGTCAAAGGTCATACTCCGTAAAATGCCCTAGAGGGTTAACCATTACAGATGGTTAAAATAGAAATGATCGTCTTCGTCACGCAGCTATGGCCGTTCAATCGCTTCACTACGAAACCTTGTTGGCTCATAGTAGCGACTACCGGGGAGCGCTTACCCTACTGAAGAGCTACCGCCCCTATCTAGAGCTCATGCCCAGCATGCGGCGACCGGAGGACAGTCTGGTCACAATTCCACTGCCCAGCATTCGGATTCGGGAACAAATCCCAGCCCCCAAGGGACCGTTGACAACCCTCCGTCGGGTGGTCCCCCTGCCCTGTGACCTTGCCCTACTGATGTGCGATCCCGAGTGGAAAATTAAAACAGGGGTCGAAATTTTTGTGTTTATCCACCGACCGGATGAGGACTTTTCTGAGTTACTCACCCGTTGGCGACAGACCCAAGTCTTGCTTAACCATACCTATGAGTGGCTGATGCCCAGCCGTTTCGAACACTTACTCAATGAAGGGGCGGATGCACCTAAACCACTATTTGTTGCGTTTCCCGAGACGCCAGAACGCATTCTTAGGGGCCTCAAGGGGGCAGGCTTGCCCATTGTTGTGCACACCCCCGAATTTTGGAACGACCTGGAAGGCAAGTTAAAAGCGGCTCAGGCCGCTGCTGCCCCCCCCTTCAATGCCGATTCCCCTTTCCTGGATGAGGACATTCCCCTGGCGGATACGGTCCTAGATCACCCCTTGGACCCGGCTGTTTTGAGGGAACCTGAGGGATCTCTTCAAGGGGACGCCTCCTCTCAAGGACCTGAATCTGGCCCATCGGACGCACAGCTTTCGGACGCAAAAATAGAGTATCCCCAAATAGATGGACCCGATGATGGCTTGGACGAATCAGCCTAGCGATCGCAATGCGTCCGTTCACTCAACCTCAGCTCACCCGGTCTTCCTTCCTCGCCATCCCCGACTATGACTGCCCCTGCCATTTGGCGAACCCTTTGGCCCGGACTGGGGCTACTACTGGGGCTGCGGTTGGCCTATGCCTTTATTGCCTTACCGAATCCGGATGAGGCCTATTACTGGCTTTGGGGTCAGCAACTCGATTGGTCCTACTATGACCATCCGCCGTTACATGCCTGGATTCAGAGCTGCTTCGACATGGTGTTGGGGCCAGGGCGTTGGGTGCTGCGGTTGCCAACGCTGCTCAGTAGCGGCTTATTTTTTGGGACCTATTTTCGGATTTGCCGCTATCTCTATGGTCCCCAGGGTCGTTTAGCCTTTGGGGTACTGCTAAGTGCGCTCCTGGCCAGCCCGCTGTATTTTATCTATCTGGCCATGGCCTGGCAGGATCAGTGGCTGTTGGCTTTCGGGCTGCTAAGTGCATTTGAGCTGGTGCAGTTTTTAGAGGGGTTTCAGGTCAATCGGCCCCACTACGGGCAGCTTTACCGGGCCGGACTGTATCTAGGCTTGGCCGGTCTTTGCAAGTACACAGCAGTACTGGTGGGGATAGCCGGGCTAGGTGTCATTGTCACCCAGGTTCGACCGCTGTTCAAACAGGGGCCGTTCTATGGTGCGGTTGCGATCGCACTGCTATGCCAACTCCCCATCCTGATTTGGAATGCCCAAAATGACTGGTTATCAGTGGCCTACTATCTGACCCGCAGCATCGATAGTGGCAGCCCTGGCTTTCAGCTGAAACCCTTAGAAGTCATAGGTTTTTGGGGATTATGCGGGTTGATTCTTTCCCCGATCGTGACCTGGGCGCTGTGGCGTGGCTGCCGCAGTCGGATACTCGCTCATTGTCCACCGCTTTACCGGGCCATGGCGGTGTGGCTCTTTGGCAGCTCCACTGGCATCCTGTCAGCCGTCGCCCTTTTCTCTACGGCACTCCATTACTGGAATATTCTGGCCTACCTGTTGTTGCTCCCCTTGCTGCCCACGATTTTTCTCAAGGTGGGACATGTCAACAGTGGGCTGCCACAGGTTCCGGTCTCCGCCACCGTCTTCCCACCTCAGCCACGGCCACCGATTGAGCTGCGTCCAGCATGGCAGCATCGGCGACTCTTCCAACTCATGCAGGGGTTGGGCATTGTGGTGGCGGCAGCGCTGTTAGTGAATGTGACGCTCCTGCCCCTGGCGACCCTGGCAGGTCCCGAAGGAGACGAAGAAAGCCGTATCCTCTACGGCTGGGAACAGATTGCAGATACCGTACAGCAGCAACAAACCCAGCTCTCGCTCGAAACCTCACTGGTGACCACCGATTATCGTTCCGCGGCGCTTTTAGCCTACGCCCTAAGGCATACTAACGACCGTCCAAAGGAGTCCCATCCCGTGAACGTGCTGGCCCTCTCTAAACGCAAAGATCAATTCGACGTCTGGGCAGCTCGCCAAGGCGCTATCGACCAGCCGACGCTCGTGTTGGCCGATACCTGGCATCCCCTGACGCCCCAGGTTATTGAACAGCTCGGACCCTTGGATACTGCTGTGTCCATTGCAATTCGACGTTGGGGCACATTGATCAAGACCTACCAGCTTTACGTGAGCCAGCCATGATTGCCCCGCATTAGCTGCCTTCAATGCCGGCCTGATGCTCACATTTAAATCCCTGCTGACGCCACTGGGTTAAATCAACTGCACTCAGCGGCGTGACCGCCTCACAGCTAGGACGATAGACGTGACTGACGACCGCCCACAGGAGACTGCGCGTCAGGTCAAGGGCTGTTTTAAGGCTGTTCTCCTGATTACCGGGAATGCCATCCTCCGACACAATCTCGGGAGTGATCCAAATGCCGTGGCTGCCAAGCATGACGCGCGCCATCCAAACGGCACGAAAGGTGTGGCTACCGGAGGTAATCAAACGGACATGGCGAGCCTGCCATTGCCGAAGCAGCGGCAGGGAAAATCGATAGTTACCAAAGGTCGACTGGGCACATTTTTCTAACCAGACGTGGTTTAACTCAGCACCGGCCTCCTCAAATAACAGCCGAATGCAAGGATCCTGCGACCCGCTCGAAATTAAAATAGGCCGATCTCGACGGCTAGCATCCTGGGCCACATACATCTCCCGGCGAATGCTGCCCCCTAAGACCAAATCCGCATCTACAGGACGATGGGCTGAAAGGATCAGCGTGAGTGCGATCGCAACCAGCGCCACGATCAAGGTACTTGCAGCCCCCATAAGGACATATTTTAAGGCGGGGAATCGTCGTGTTTTCATTGCTTGAGCCAAAGTTTTTCCCTGTTTTAGGGCAACCTAGCGACATCTCGTCCTGCCATCCCAGGCGCGTTACTCGATCAGGCTTTCTTAAAATGGGAAAGCCACCATTCAATGGACATCCCCCTATATTCTGAACGCCTTCAAACCATCAGCTTGATTAAACACCGCCCAACGTAAATCTTGTATGAATCCTTTTGGCGATCTAGCAACCATTCCGCTAGGGTTGAGTAAATAAAATTACGGATACCTAATAATTCGGCAGCCTAATTCGGCGATACCCAACTGGATACGCCCCCGTCGACCATCGACATCGTTCTTGCGCTAAATGATGCGGTTTTTCTTTCGCAGTCAATGGCGTGAACATTGCACAGAAAATTGCACAACGGATCAACGATGAACATATTGTCTAAAGCAGCTATTTAAAGCGGTCTTTGACCGGCTACTAAATCCTTGAAATTGACCGATAAATTTATCACAGCAATAGAGTACCGCTAAAGTTTAATCAATTACCCCTTTGAAAAGCGCTCTGATGGCAAGAAATACGGTCCTAAATCCGCCACAAATTGCAGGGGAATTGTCTAGAATTAATGCCGGAGCAGTGTGTCATCTGACCGAAATTGTGTAGGATTTGATACCGAAACCGCACATATGCCTATCTTGCGTTTGACTTCAATCTGATATCTGCCCCCTCCCCGCTGCAATGAAAAAACTTGCTCGTCTATGTCGTTCTAAGGCTCTTCACCGGGGCTCCACCCCGGTGGGTTCAGTTCCTAATGGGCCCTGGCAAAGTAGGCCCTGGCGGGGGCGCTGGCAAGCAGCTGCGCTGGCAGCTACACTGCTGGTTCCCACGGTCCTCACGACAACTGCAGCACCAACGCGAGCCTCGCTGACCGAGCCCTCCTTGCCCGGTACATCCCTAGCCGGCACTTCTTTTACCGGCGCGTCCTTCAGCGATAGCCCCAAGGCAGTCTTAGACGAAGCTTGGCAGATTGTCTATCGAGAGTATGTCGACCCCACCTTTAACCACACAGATTGGGTCGCTATTCGCCAAGGATTGCTGGGGCAAAGCTACCGCTCCCGTCAGGCGGCCTACGCCGAACTGCGGCGTGTGCTGAGACGCTTGAATGATCCTTACACGCGCTTCCTAGATCCCGATCAATACGCTAGCCTCACCGAACAAACTGCAGGCGAAGTCTCAGGTGTTGGCATGCAGTTCAAACGCGAGAATGGCAAATTGGTGATTACAGCCGTTGTCGATGATTCTCCAGCGGCCAATGCGGGCATTCGCGCAGGCGATCAGCTCCTACTCGTCGATGGTCGCGCCACTGACCGGCTTAGCGTTCAGGCCGTGTCGCAACTGGTCCGCGGAACCGAGGGGACCCAAGTAACCCTGACCTTAGAACGTAACAATGGCCGTCAGGAAACCCTCATCGTGACGCGCGCGGTCATTGAAGTCCCCTCTGTGACCTACGACGTGCGCGAACAAGATGGTGTGCGAGTGGGCTATATCCGCCTGAGCGAGTTCAATGCCCATGCGGCTGAACAAATGCAAGGGGCCATTGAAGCCCTAGACAACGACGAGGCGGTTGAAGCGTTTATCCTGGATTTGCGCAACAACCCGGGCGGGCTATACCAGGCCAGCGTTGAAATCAGCCGCATGTGGCTGCGGCGGGGGCCCATTGTCCGTACGGTATATCGAGAGGGTGAAAGCGAGGCAATTACGGCCAATCGCACTGATTTAACCGATCTGCCCCTGGCGGTCTTGGTCAACGGTCAATCGGCCAGCTCTAGTGAAATCGTCACAGGAGCCTTAGGGGATAATGATCGAGCTGTGGTTGTTGGCAGTCCCACCTTTGGCAAGGCACTAGTACAGTCATTACACGGCTTGGCCGATGGCTCTGGTATCGCCGTCACCGTTGCCCACTACTACACCCCTAATGGCACGGATATCAGTAGCAAAGGCATTACCCCAGATGTCCAAGTTGACCTGACCGATCAAGAGCGGCGGACCCTACTTCAAAATCCTGATCTACTGGGGACAGCGGCTGATCCCCAATTTTTAGAAGCCGTTGAGGCACTCACGCCCGACATTCTGGCTCGTCGTCAGGATCCCACGCCGGCCGTCGCCATTCCCACCTCTGAGGTGCCCCAGCTGGGGCAAACGCTGTAAGGTTTGCCGCTGCTGCTGCACTATTGGGACAAATGCTTGGACAGCGTGTAGAGCCGCTGAGTATCGAGATGTTCAAAAATGTCATCCAACAGAACGCCATCCCAGTCAAAGGGCTGACGCTCTAGCCGCACCTGTAGGGTGGTAAACGGATCGCTGCCGTTAGAAATTAAGAAGTCTAACTGTTCAATCTCAGGCCAGGTGGTAATCACCGACAGCAATTTGTGCAGATTGGTCAGATGGTCGGCGGCGGACACGGCGGACTGATACCAGGTGCCGCTTACCGCATCGGGCTGGGCCAGACCCAGGTTAAAAATCAACGGGGGCTGCTCAAACAGTGCGATCGCAACTGACCGAGCCTCCTCCTGCAGTAACAGCCCCCCGGCACGGGCCAACTGCCGGAGTTCCTCCAGGCGAGCGTAGCGCTGGGCAGACGATGGTGCCCCCTGCCAATGCAGCGCCACCGTCGCTAAGTAGGTTTGCAACATCAGATGCCCCAGCTTCTCGGCTTTGGTTGCCAAGTACTCGGCATTGTGAACCGTGGCCTCGATCAACAGCGGGACCCGATCCACCATCTCCAGGCCATAGCCCTTCAAACCGGCAATCTTGCGAGGGTTGTTGGTGATCAGGCGAAACTGCCCCACCCCAATATCCATCAGCATCTGCGCCCCCATGCCATAATTCCGCTGATCGACGGGCAGCCCCAGGCGTTCATTCGCCTCCACGGTATCAAACCCACGATCTTGCAGGGAGTAAGCCCGCAGCTTATTGACCAAGCCAATGCCCCGACCCTCCTGGCGCAGATACACCACCACCCCCTTACCCGCATTCTCAATCATCTTAAGGGCAGCCTGGAGCTGCATGCGGCAGTCGCAGCGCAGCGACCCCAGAGCATCCCCCGTCAAACACTCTGAGTGCATCCGTACCATGACCGGCTCATCTTTAAACGTTGCCGGATCCCCTTTGACTAAAGCTACGTGCTCTGAATTATCCAGCTGGTGACGATAGGCATAGATTTGGAAATCCCCAAACTGACTGGGCATATCGGCTATAGCCTCACGGCTCACCAACCGCTCGTGGCGCAGGCGATAGCTGATCAGATCCGCAATGCTAATCAGTTTCAGTTGATGCTGACGAGCGTAGGTAATCAACTCTGGCAAGCGAGCCATAGAGCCATCGGCATTTTGAATTTCGCAGATCACCCCTGCCGGATAGAGGCCCGCCAGCTTCGCCAGATCCACCCCCGCCTCGGTATGGCCAGCGCGCTTGAGTACGCCCCCCTTCTTAGCCCTCAGTGGAAAAATATGTCCCGGACGGAGCAGTTCTTGGGGGGTTGTCTTGGGATTGATGGTCACCTGAATCGTCCGGGCCCGGTCCTCAGCGGAAATCCCCGTGGTCACGCCCCATGCGGGCCCGGCGTCAATGCTAACGGTAAAGGCTGTCTGCTCGTTTTCGTCCTCAAAGGAACTGCTACTGACCATCAGCGGTAGATCCAGCTCATCTAGCCGCTCCCCCTGCATGGCCAGACAGATGAGTCCCCTCGCCTCAACGGCCATGAAGTTGATCATATCTGGGGTGGCAAACTGGGCCGCACAGATGACATCGCCTTCGTTTTCACGGTTTTCGTCATCGACCACAACGATGGCACGGCCTGCAGCCAGATCGGCCAGGGCCGCATCAATAGAATCAAACTGAAATTCGGGAGCAGACAGGGGGGCAGAAACCATGGGTACTGAAATTGAAACAAGTGACAGACTGACGTCGGTCGGGGTTGGTTCTCAATTGTATAGCGGACGTTTATTCGTTGACGGCGTCTGAGCCCCTGGCCCCCATCCGGCGATCTATGGCCATCGCCAAGTGGGCCCTTAAGCACCAGGACTGTCCGAAGCAAAGTAGATGCGTCTTGCCATATCGCCTTAGGGATACGGTTTAAGCCCCCACTGCCGCTGTCAAGGCTATCGCTCAGCCACAAAGCACACCCACTCGGCTGGCTCCAGCCCTGGATCAGCGGCTATACGCTATGGTGCTTGCCATCATCCGTATGCCCCTTACCCTTGTCTACATTGCCAGGCAGCCGCTCCACTAATCTGAAGCATCGACACAGCATCACTGCCCTCCCTGTCTCCAGCCCCTCTAAATCCATATGTCCCCGTCTGCCTTGTCTGTCGGCGTGATTGGCGTTTATCCCCACTCCACACGCCATCTCGCTCAGCTGTTGATCGATCATCCCGGGGTTGACCTGATTTATCTTGCCGCCCCCAGAGCAGTTTGCCGCACGCCGCTTTTTGCAGCGATTCCATCTCACCCCCTCAAAGACGCCGAGGAACAAGACGTCGCTGCGCTGTCCGAGAGACCGAGCAGCGACGTCTTGTTCCTCGATCTTCCCTCTGGATTGGCAGCGCGTTGGGTCCCACAACTCCTGTCACAACATCGCATTATCGATCTGTCGGCGGACTATCGCTTTAGCAACCTGTCGGTCTATCAAGCCAGTTATCAAATTGAACGTCAGGATCACCCAACCGCCATTGAGACCGTCTATGGCCTACCCGAATGGTTTGGCAACCTGCTGGGTCAGGCGCGTCTGGTGGGCTGCCCCAGCAGTGTGGCCACAGCTGGACTATTGGCCCTGGTGCCCCTACTCAAGCGGGGCTTAGTCGATCCCGACCGGATCATCTTAGACATCAAACGGGGCGACGATCGGGCGGGATGCACCCATCGACTCGCCCCCACCCTAGAAATCGAAACCATTGCCGGTGAGCTGATCGGATCCGAGGTTCGCATCCAAGTGCGATCGCACACTGTCCCCGAGCCCTATGGCCTACTCGCCACCGTTTACACTGACCTGCGCGATCCCGGCCTAGTTTCGGAGGATTTGACCACCATTTATCGAGCCACCTACCGGCGGGCCAGTTGGCTTCAAGTGATGCCCCATAGCGAACCGATCAGCCCCCTGGCCTTAAGTGGCACCAACCACTGCCAGCTAAGCGTCGAAGTCGATACGCATACCCAACGAGCCGTCGCCTCAGTTGCCCTTGATCCTTATCTCAAGGGCAAAGCGGGACAAGCCATCCAATGCCTTAACCTGATGCAGGGCTGGCCCGAGACGACCGGCCTACCGAGATGCAGCTACCGTTAGCGACGGGACGAGTGGTCAGTAATTGGGCTCCACCCACACAATCGGCATCTGAGCGGGGGCCTGCCGACCGCTCTGCTCGCGCATGAGATTGCTCGCCTGTTCCGGTGCAAAATTACGACTAAATTCCTGCCACAGCGCCTGATTTTCTTGACTGAGGTAATCGGTTGCCTGCTCCAAGGCAACCAGCTCAGCGGCTTGAATTCGATAGTGCGGCAGCATCCGAGCCAGCGTTGACGCCGCCACGGTCCCCAACAGCAGGTTAACCGTTAGCTTGACTGAGGCTTCGAGCACCGTAGACTGTCGCACCTTGCCATGGGAACGCGCCACCCGCGGCACCCGACGAGGCGACGAAGCTGCCCTCGCCGGTCGACGAGGTGCGTCCCCTCGAGATTCTGTCTCAGTAGGGAAGGGTAGCGGTGCTGGAGTCATAGCGTTCGACAGGTTGCAGATAAACGATTCAGTCGGCGAGCGGATATGCTGACAAGTCCTTTCTGATATACCAGGCAGAATGACATTGCTTGGTATCAGAACGAACAGGACTCGAGCGATACAATACCCATCAACGCGAGACCATTATGGGCGGATGTTCGGTCTTTTATAACAGGCCACCGATCTTTTTTGTGATTTTTGCCTAAATCCATGGGGCACCCCTGGCACCAAGGGCAATACACGTGCCTGCCCTAGGCCCTTAGGGCGCCGCCACGGCCAACCTTAACGCAGGGTCCAACCCAAACGGAACCGACCAAAACAAGCCCCCCTACCGAAACCGGCAAGGGGGCTGACAAAGCAAGGCAACTGTAGAACAGCCTGTAGCTAAATCATGGACACAAAATCATGGACACAAATGGCAAGGCCAAACGGCAGAATAGCCGACCGACAACCGGCCCGCTACGGGCCTAGCGATAGAGCTCTAGGCCTAAACGAAATGCCAGAACACCAGGAACCAAAGCGAGCAGCAGCGCCACAATCACTTGAGTATCGGATAAAGCCATAGCGATTACCTTTCCTTTATTTCAAACGGCTTAAAACAGGAGCATGATTGCATTCACCGATTTGCCTAACCCCACTGAAACTGCAGCGGAGCCAGCATCAGAACGATTCGCTGGGAAACTCAGAACAGCGACCCAAAACTGCGACATCGAGAGCCACGCGCAAAACGGCTAAAGCTATATGAGGATTGTTGACCAAAATGGGCGATATACCGCGTTTTAGTCATCAACTGTTACAGACCTTCATCCGGCCAATCCCCCACCAAGCTATCCCCACGGTATTCCCACAGTAGCCTGGCATTCAACCTCAGGAATATTGAGAACTTCAATCACCTGAGCCCCAAAATGTAGCACCACAAACAGATCCTGATCCCTCAGATGAGGTATTAATTTTGACTATATAAAAAGGTCTAGATGATGCTATTCCTGAAAATTGGTTGTGGTTACTAACAGCCTTGATGGTTGATGACCGGATTATGAATGGCCCGGTTACCAATAGCTCAGGTACTACAGCCTGAGCGATTTCGCGCTCTATCTAATCTCACGATCTAGGGTCGATGGCCGAGTTGGCCTTTCGACTGTCACAGAACTGTTGCGGCATTGACAGTAGACATTATCGACAGCACCAGTTTTAGCAAACGCGTTACAAACTGGCAGATTGGAGCTAAGCCCGCCATCATGTATCTACCTCAGGTTCGCCAACAGAGTCGTTCATCCGTGTCCGTACCAACGCCCTCCCCTGCCCTTACCCCTGCGGCCCTTAGCCGCCCTAGTCTGGAACGGCGCCTGAGAAGCGTGCATCGAGATATGCTGCGCATGGGCGCCTTGGTGGAGCAATCCTGCCTCTTGGCTAAGGAGGCCCTATGCGATCGCAACCTCGAAGCGGCCAAACAGCTCAAACCCCATGACAAGGCCATCGATCAGCTCTACCGTCAGATTGAAGTAGACTGCATTAACGTTTTGAGTCTGGAGTCGCCAGTCACTCAGGATCTGCGTAAGCTCAGCGCTTTTATGCAAATGATTCGGGACCTCGAGCGCATCGGCGACTATGCCAAGGACATTGGCGAAGTGTCCATCAAACTGTTTCCCTATCCTGTGCATCCCTGTCTGCCCACGATCGAAATCATGCTCGATCGCTGTCGGTCCATGGTAGCCCTGTGCTTAGCGGCCCTTTCAGAGTTTGACGCCGCCGCCGGGGCAGAAATTAAGCAGAAGGACGACGTTGTTGACGAAGACTACGAAACCCTTTACGAGCAGCTTGTACAAACGCCCATGGCCGTCACCAGAATGGAGCCCGTGGTCCTGCTGTTTCTCGTCATCCGCTACCTGGAACGCATTGCCGACCACGCCACCAACGTGGGCCGTCGGGTGACCTTCATTGTGACGGGGGAGAGGTCTTAATCTTTGGGCCCGTCCCGTCGATTGGGCTAAACGCAACACATTTCTGTAACATTTTTGCCAGAAAAAAATATTAAATGTTTGACAGTTCTCATTCCTTGGGGAAAACTGATGGAGTTCAGTGTGCTTACTCGTGCAGTGTGGTAAGCGCGTTGGAAATGGGTTAACAAGGTGCGTTTTTAGAGTGACGTCTTTTCGCAACGTCATGCGCCGAGTTCTGCTGGTGTCGTCGCATCTGTCCCTATGTTCAGGATGCCCAACCGGTCTACCCCATCCATCGCGCACCGGCAAGCTCAGTCAACGTCTCCATCGGCCCACATCCACAGGGATCAACTATCCATAGGGGTGTCTGACCGTTGAGCTGCATAATTAAGCTGCGATCGCACCACTGAATGATCCAACTGTAAACGGCCGACCTGTATAGCGTCCACCTACAGCTGACTCCTCAACCTTAGGATTCCTCGCTACATGAAGTTTTCCATATCCACGCTGCTCAATAACTTCGTCAACGACAAGCTCGTGACGCTGAAAACCCTAGAAAAAAAGCTTAATTGCACAAATGATAGCAGCCTCCAGGAACTTCACATCGCGTTGGATGCCCTAGAGCGGACAGGGGTCCTTGAGAAGGAGCGCGGCAAGTATCGTCGCATCCAAGAAGAGGATGTGATCGAAGGTAAGCTGCGCTGTTCCAGTAAAGGATTTTGCTTTGCCATTCAAGACGACGAAGATGCCGACGACATCTACGTGAGAGAGAGTCAGCTCAACAATGCCTGGAATGGGGACCGCGTTCTGGTCAGGGTTACCAAAGAAGGCAATCGTCGACGTAGCCCCGAAGGAGAAGTCAAACTTATCCTCGAACGGGCAAACGCATCTGTTCTTGCTAAAGTCAAATCCGATGAAGAAAAAGAGTCTTTTCAGGCTGTTCCGTTAGATGATCGACTCCTGTTTGAACTGGCGCTATCCGAAGATGGCCCCGATCTAAAAGAGTCTATCGATCATCTCGTTCATGTCGAGATTTTACGCTATCCCCTGGGGCAGCATCCGCCCCAAGGCCGTGTGGCTCAGATTCTCGGCAGTGATGCCGAAGCAGCGGCAGATACCGACATTGTCTTTTGTAAGCACGACCTGCCAAAGGATTTCCCAGAAGAGGTGATGACAGCGGCCCGTGCCTTACCCAATCGCGTGCGCAAGGCTGACACCAAGGGGCGCCTCGATCTACGCAAACTTCCTACCATTACGATCGACGGTCCAGATGCTCAAGTGGTCGACGATGCGCTAACGCTAGAGGCCCTCGACGACGGGCGTTGGCGGTTAGGGGTACATGTTGCCGATGTCTCCTACTATGTGCCCAGCCACAGCCCAATCGATCAAGAAGCTTACAAACGGGGCACTTCGGTTTACCTGGCCGATGAAATTGTCCCCATGCTGCCGCCGCCGCTGTCCACTTCCCTCTGTGCGCTGTTGCCCAGCAAAGACCGGCTGACCCTTTCTGTCATGGTCACCCTCGATGACACCGGCGAAGTCGTTGACTATGAAATTCAGCCGTCGGTGATTCAAGTGGATCATACGCTGAACTATCAGCAGGCCCAGGCTGTTCTTGCCCGAGACGATCAAGACACCCTCGACAAACTGGGAATGAAAGCCAAGGACCTCAAGGCCTTTGCTGATATCCACGAACTATTAGATCAATTTTTTGAAGTCAGTCAAAGCGTCAAACAGCAACGCTACGAGCGGGGCTCCTTTGAACTTAACTTGCCGGAGCACGTTTTCCCGGAAGAGGCGGGAGAAGCCCTATCCAAGTACCTCTCTCCCAAGTTTGAATACGACGACGAGGGTGCCCTAGGTGCCGTTGTTGTTTCGTCGCTGCTACCGGCCCGTGGCATCGTCACAGAATTTATGCTGCTGGCCAATCAACTGGTCGCTAGTCATTTGCAGGCCCTAGAAGTGCCCACGATTTATCGCAACCATCGGACCCCAGATCCCAGCGATGTTCAGGAACTGATCAAGCTCGCTAACAATATGGATCTAGACTTAAGTCTGGAGGACGCAGAGACCGTTCATCCCAGAGATTATCGTGGCTTTGTTGAACAATTTGCCACCTCTAAAGCCGAAAAGGTCTTGACCTATCTGTTGCTGTCTACTTTTAAGCCCGCCAGCTACAGTACCCATCCGGCAGGACACTTTGGCTTGGCTATCGAGTCGGCCTACACCCACTTTGCATCTCCCGTGCGGCGCTACCCGGACCTGCTAGTCCATCGCGTCTTGCATGCTGTGTTCGACGAAGGTCGCGATCGCAAAACCACCCGCTCGAAAGACAAGGTAAACCTGCGCCATAGCAGCAGTCACGGCAACATCAGCTGGAGTGTTCTCCCCCCAGACACCCACAGTGAGTTCGAAGAATATTTCTCCCATATCACGACCCACCTGACCGAACGGGAACGACTCGCCCAGGATGCCGAATCGGATTTGGAAGGCTTGAAAAAAGCGGCCTTTATGCAGGCCCACACCGGAGAAGTCTTCCACGGTTTGATTACAGGTGTGCAGTCCTATGGTTTCTTTGTCGAACTCGAGGAGCTCTTGGTCGAAGGCCTCGTCCACGTCAGTTCCCTCAAGGATGACTGGTACGAATACCGCTCCCGTCAACAAAAGCTCGTGGGCCGCAAAAACCGGCAGCAGTATCGCCTCGGCGATCGCGTCGAAGTCCAGGTCAAGAGTGTGGACTACTATCGCCAGCAAATTGATTTGGTGGCCGTGGGCGGGGGCAGTCAAGCCCTGGATGACGATGAGGAAGACGGCACTGACACCGCACCAGAGCTTGACGCAGAGAACGGCTTTGACGACGAAGCAGAGACTGAGACAGACGATTATGATGGGAGTGAAGAATAATCCCACAGCCGTTTGACTCCTCAATCCTCCACAATTCCTGTAGCCGCTACGCCCTCGGCTTTGCCGCCAAACCGTCCGCTGGTGATTGGCGTCAGCGGGGCATCGGGGCTAATTTACGCTGTGCGCACGCTCAAATACCTGCTATCAGCAGACTATTGGGTTGAACTAGTAGCCTCCAGAGCCTGTCAAATGGTTTGGCAGGCCGAGCATCAGGTCAGACTTCCCGCAGACCCCGTCCAGCAGGCCGACTTCTGGCGAGAACAGGCCGGTGTCCCTAACGCAGGCAAGCTGAACTGCCACCCCTGGGGTGATGTCGGCGCCAACATTGCCAGCGGCTCCTTCAAGACTCGAGGCATGCTGATTACCCCCTGCAGTATGAGCACCGTCGCCAAGGTGGCGGCAGGCCTCAGTTCCGATTTACTAGAGCGAGCCGCCGATGTACAGCTCAAAGAAGGCGGCAAACTGGTTCTAGTCCCTCGGGAAACCCCCCTCAGTTTGATTCACCTGCGCAATCTGACGGCCTTAGCCGAGACAGGCGCGCGCATTGTTCCGGCGATTCCTGCCTGGTATCATCAGCCCCAAACCATCGAAGATCTAGTGGATTTTGTTGTGGCTCGCAGTTTGGATCAGTTCGACATTGACTGTGTACCCCTGCGCCGCTGGGAAGGAAGGTAACCCATGGGACGCCTAATTGCCGGGTTGGGGCTGGCTGTCGTGCTGGTCATTCTGGCATTGCAAAACCTATCGCCGACGCTGACGTTAGTGGTGCTGGGCACCCCCACGATTGCGCTCCCCTTTTCCGTCTGGTTGCTGGGTTCGGTGGCTGTGGGTGTTCTCCTAACCCTGCTGATCTCGGCGTTGCTCCGCTTAGCAGCCCCCGTCCGTCGTCCCTACCGTCCCTTGGGTCAGAGGGTCCGTCAGCCCGCCACGGGTGATGACGCTGGGCCCGCGGCCTATGCCAGTAGCCCGTACCGCGATGATGATCGCGATTATCACCGCGACGATGGACCGGATCGTTCGTTTGCTAACGATCACGCCTATGACGCTGGGGCAACATCGCCCCAGCAAACTGGCGCGTTTGTGCCGCCCGACGCCGCTGCCCCCAAGACAGACCCTGACGCAGAAGTCGAAGATTGGGAGGATTACCGTCCCCCTAGCCAATGGGAAGAGTGGGGTCAGCGACCGGAGCCCGGTACAACCACGGCGACACCGGAACGACGGGGGTTCCGCTTCCGACAGGCGCCCTACGCTGCGGATGCAACGATGGATGAGTTGGCCTCGGGATGGGAAGAGTATGACCCAGATCGAGGCGATGGGCCGTCCTATGACGCCTACGAGGAAGCGGGTCGTTCCGGTTACCGTCGCTATGAAGACCCGCCCTATGACGATCGAGGTTACGATCCCCCCACCCAAGACGGCCAGGATGACTATGCAGATCTGGCCAACGGCTGGGAAGAGGATGCTGCCCCCCGCCCCCGCGTTCACCCGGACGGCTACCTTTACGGCGAAGGGAGTGCCAGCGATCCGGCCCCAGAAGAGAGTCCAGAAGACGTCTACGATGCGGACTTTCGAGTGATTATTCCGCCCTACGATCCGAATCGTGCCCCGGATGACTCGCAATCCTGACCAGCACTATCCACTCACCAGACTCAAAATAGGTCCAAATAGATCCAAATATAGCCGTCGCCACAAAGGCCCTTTTTAAGGCCCTTTTTTGGGGTTTGTGCGCGACAGCAGGCCACTTGGCTCCAGTAAGTGGAACTGACCTGTCAGGAATGTCCTGAGCGCTTGGCCCAACACGGTGCGCTGGGTTAACCCTGGCAGAAAATACGCCTATTGGGCCATTTTCTTAGAAGCAAAGTGGCGAGTGCTATAAAATTCATCAAGATTGACGTAATATTTGC
>JBCBOC010000079.1:0-9521 GCA_039821475.1 Cyanobacteria bacterium J06632_22
ATTATTCCAAGGCTCCAGCTTCCAGCAGGAGTGCGGTAGCCTGCTGTGATCGAAAGGATTGTCGAGCTTCGCTCAGGGCGGTCTGTCCCCACTTGTTGCAAACATTGACCTCGGCTCCACATTCGATCAGAACCGACATCGTGGCCAGATCTCCCTGTGCTGCCGCCATCAAAATGGGGGTCCAGCCCCCAATATTGGCCACATTAACGTTAGCTCCCCGCCGTGCAAGGCTGCTCACTGTATGAGAGTGGCCGTTCTCCGTTGCCAGGTACAGGGCGGTATTGCCGATGTGGTTAGCGGCATCGACGGTAATGCCATGTTGGTCCACCAGGTGCTCCACGATGTCAGTGTGGCCGTATCGCGCCACAATCATCAAAATACTTTCCTGGTAGCGATTGCGATTGTCGGGTTGGGCGCCTGCCTCAATCAGCATTTGCACAATGCTGCGTCGGTCTGACTCGGCGGCATACAGTAACGCATCATAGTCGGCTTCGTTGCGGGCATTGACGTTGCTTCCCCTGGCAATGAGTAATGCTACGACAGCCTGATGGCCTTCCGCCGCTGCCCACATCAAGCCTGTGCAGCTGCGCCAAATGGTTTCAATGTCAGCACCCTGAGCCAGGGTTGCCTGCACTGCTGCAACATGGCCGCCGATGCAAGCCCTTACAAACTGTTCATTGACGTCATGGGTCGATGTCGTCATGACTGGAGTGACTCCTGGGCAGAGCCTGTTTGATCGGGGGTTGACCGTGATGGGGGAAGGGGTAGATCGGCCGGTTGAAACTGAGATAAAGCCTCAATCAGGCTGTCAAAGTAGGGCGCTAAAGCCATATTGGTCTGTCGACTGCTGGCCCCAGCCAAGGCAGTTAGCCCATGCACCATGGCGTCTAGAGGCACCTGTAGTGCCTGGTAAAGCTGCTCCATATAGTGGAGTCCGGTTGTGTCTGTGTAGTCCGTTTGCCCGGCGGCAACGCCATAGCTGACGCAACGCAAAAACTGCCAGAAGTCGCGCCAGCAAGCCTCAGCCCGCATTTCTGGAAACAGTCGACCCGCCGGGGCGGTAATGCCAGGGAAGGCTTCGAGCACTTGGGCTCTGGCCTGGTCGACGAGTTGTGATGCGTGGTCGCGGAGCTGCTGCGCGGCTGCAATATTAGCGGCGGGAGCGCCACTCTGTTGGAGTGCGGCCAGATCGTCATCGTAGAGATAGCGGCGGTCGGTATTGGCCTGTTGCAGCCGATCAATTAAATCGGCAGAGTAGCGATCGCACCAACTGGCAAAGCTCACAATTTGAGCTTTCTCGATCAGTGCCTTGACCTGCGGCGTCAGAGAAGTGGACATGAGTTTGTGAATGAAGATGGCGATGATGGGGTGGGGCGAGGTAGTAGATGCAATGTGGGGGGCTGGTCGATCTAGCAGCCTCGTGACCCCTGTGATTACCGTGGGCTGCCCTGGCTGTTCGTGAATGCCATACGACTGCCGTCACGCTGCGGGGTCTAATGGGGATGGCGTCCGGACAGGGCCATTAACGGCTTTCCGGGGGGTGAAGCAGTCACTGTGGGGCGGTCTAGGACATGGGGGTGGTCTGATTTTGACCGTTTGGAATTAATTAATGAGAAGATCGCATCAGAGATGTGAGCTCAGCCCTGAACCCAGCGACTGATAGCAGCCGTCAGCTCCATGAGGACAAGGGTTGCCTGGGCGATGATTTCGTTACGTGCCAAGCGGGATAGCCCCACTCGGTTTCCCAGCGTCAATGGCGAAGATCCTAAATCCAGTTCTCTCCCTCAGATGAATATTTCCGAGATCCAGAATCTATTGAACCATGCCGATTCTACCCGGCGACAGAAGGGTATTCTTGCCCTCAAGGACCACGATGCCGAGACGGCTATTCCGCTGTTACTCAGTCGTAAAGACGATCCTGAATTTCTGGTGCGGTCGTTTGTGGCTATGGGATTGGGCCGCAAGCAAAGTGCAGATGCCTTTAGCGCACTGCTCGGGATGATGGAATCGGATAGGGATGCCAATGTTCAAGCAGAGGCTGCGAACTCCCTGTCCCTGTATGGCAAAATTTCGGTCACACCCCTCGTTCGAGCCTTCTACAACACCAATAATTGGCTCGTACGTCGCAGCATTCTGGCGGCAATGCTGGACCTCGATGCGCCTGCCGAATTGCTCAATATTTGCCTGGAGGCCACCAAAGATGACGACATGACGGTGGTTCAAGCTGCTCTGGATGTGGTGAGCACGCTAGTGGGGACTGAGCAGGAGGACACGGCCTTAGAAACGGTGCTGGCGTTTGCTAACGATGCCAATTGGCGAACCCGCATGCAGGTCGCCTATTCTCTGAAGCGCTTTAACCGTGAAGCGGCGAGGCAAGCGCTGATTACGCTGCGTCAGGATAGCCATCATAAGGTTGTGGCAGCGGCGTTAGAGGGACTGTTGCCCCGGTAGGACTGAGGGGCCTAGGGGCCTACTCCTTGATACCGGTCGTGGTCATGCCGTTTACCAGGTAGCGCTGTCCCAGCAAAAACACCAGCAGCATCGGCAGGGTTGTCAGTGTGACGGCTAACATTTGCAGAGACCAGTTGGTGGTGAACTGCTGCTGCAAACTCGCTAGGGTCAGCTGCAGCGTTTGCAGTTCCGGGCGGGTTGTAAATACCAATGGCTTAAATAGATCATTCCACTCACCAATAAACGTCAGCAAAAAAAGCGCTATTAGAGTGGGGCGAGCTAGGGGTAAAGACACATGCCAAAAAATCTGCCAGCGGGTTGCGCCATCCAGCGCGGCAGCGGCCTCTAGCTCTAGCGGTAAGCTCCGGAAGCACTGTGTCATCAGGTAAAGGCCGTAGGCACTAGCGGCTGTGGGCCAGATCAGGGCGCCGTAGGTATTGATTTGATGTCCAGCTTTGAGAATCAGGAAAATAGGGACGACAAGCACCTGTAAAGGCACCACCAGTGCGGCCACCAATCCTAGTAAGATAAGCCGACGCCCTGGAACCGGCAGTCTCGCGAGTGCGTATCCGCCCAGGGCAGAGGTGGTGAGCTGTAGGCCTGTTACCGCTAGGCCTACGATGAGGGTGTTCCCCAGCGACTGCCACAGTCGCCCCGTTTCCCAAAGCGTGTGCCAGTTATCTGTCAAAGGGCCTGAGACGGCAGCCTGACCGACAGCCAGGACGGGCAGGAGTACAACGGCTGCCATGAAAATCAACAGCGTGGCTGTCCCGCCAGTTCGCCAGTCGAAACCTTGCCTAGTCACGACAGGGCGCATTATAACGGCGTTGCCGACAGGGCCTTATGGGCTGGGCAGGGACTGAATGAATGGCATAACATAGCGTCGCTGGATGGGGAATAAGTTGGGGTATGAGTCTATGTATGGGATAAAAAACTGTCAGATATAAATCCCTGATACTTATCCACTGAACTTGATGAATTCCTTGTCACCAGACGAGTAGAGCCCGTGTCACTATCGATGTGACAGATTTTTTATATCTGCTACGGTGTAATGTGTGCTAGGTGTTTGTCAATTTTTGAGTGCGTACGGTCCAAGCGCGTTGTGAGATGAGCTTGCCATTGACCCGTACCGTCTGCTCACGGTTGGCGACCGCCTGGTTTATCGTAACGCAGGAAATAGACAGACATGCCGCAGTTAGAGGCCATCCCAGCACTGGATTTTCAAAGTGACGCATACAAAGATGCCTACAGCCGCATCAATGCCATCGTGATCGAGGGCGAGCTTGAGGCTAATGGTAACTACAAGCAGCTTGCCGAGCACTTGAGCGAACACCACGACGAGCTGCACAAGCTGGCTAAGATGGAGCATCGCCACATGAAAGGTTTCCAAGCCTGTGGTAGAAACCTCTCTGTGACGCCTGACATGGAGTTCGCTAGGGAGTTTTTTGCCCAGCTTCACAGTAATTTTCAGGATGCTTGGAAAGCCGATAAGATCGTGACTTGTTTGCTGATTCAGTCTTTGATCATCGAGACGTTTGCGATCGCAGCTTACAACATCTACATTCCCGTGGCGGACGACTTCGCGCGCAAGATCACTGAAGGTGTTGTCAAAGACGAGTACATGCACCTCAACTTCGGTGAAGAATGGCTCAAGGCCAACTTTGAAGCGTCTAAGGCTGAACTCGAGGAAGCCAACCGTCAAAACCTACCGCTGGTTTGGAAGATGCTGAACCAGGTTGAGAAGGATGCTGCGGTACTGGGCATGGAAAAGGACGCCCTTGTTGAGGACTTTATGATCACTTACGGCGAAGCCTTGGCCAACATTGGTTTCAGCAGCCGCGAAGTGATGAAACTATCGGCCCAAGGTCTAGCAATGGCATAGAGCGCTGCAGGGGCGCGGCATTGCTGCGCCCTCATCGGGCATGCGGGTGCGCTGTTAGTCAGCGCCGTTGGGCCAAAGCGCCATAGGATTTCGAATAGGCGATACAGATTTCCCCCTTCACCGCAGGCCCATTGCGGTGTAAATTTTTGTATAGCCTGTGCAATGTCGCATTGGCGACATCTCACCCTTCAAACCTCCCAAGAGCAGAATGTTTGGTTTAATTGGTCACCTCACCAGCCTTGAGCACGCCCAGTCTGTTGCCCGTGATCTGGGGTATCCCGAATACGCAGACCAGGGGCTCGACTTTTGGTGTAGTGCGCCGCCTCAGATTGTTGATCACATCAAGGTGACCAGTGCTACCGGCCAAACCATTGAAGGTCGTTACGTAGAGTCTTGCTTTTTGCCTGAGATGTTGGCTAACCGCCGTATTAAAGCCGCAACTCGTAAAATTCTAAATGCCATGGCCCATGCACAAAAAAATGGCATTCAAATTACGGCTTTAGGAGGGTTCTCGTCGATCATTTTTGAGAACTTTAAGCTAGACCAGATTCGTCGTGTTCGTAACGTAGATTTGGACTTCGAGAAATTCACGACCGGCAACACTCACACCGCTTACATTATTTGCAAGCAGGTTGAAGAGGCTGCACCCAAGTATGGTATTGACCTCAGCAACGCAACCGTGGCCGTGGTGGGAGCTACTGGGGATATTGGCAGTGGAGTTTGCCGCTGGCTGAGTCAGCGGACGGGGATTCAGGACTTGCTGCTGGTGGCGCGTAACCAAGAGCGTCTTCAGAATCTTCAGGATGAACTGGGGTTTGGTAAGTTGCTGTCTCTGGAGGACGCGCTACCGCTGGCAGATGTTGTTGTCTGGGTTGCCAGTTTGCCAAAAGGTATTGACGTTGACCCAGCTACCCTGAAGCAGCCTTGTTTAATGGTGGATGGGGGTTACCCCAAGAATATGGATGCTAAGTTTAAGCATCCTGGCATCCATGTCATTAAGGGCGGCATTGTTGAGCATAGCCTCGACATTGACTGGCACATTATGAAGATTGTGGCTATGGATACGCCAGCCCGTCAGCTCTTTGCCTGTTTTGCCGAGTCGATGCTCCTAGAATTTGAAAAATGGCATACTAATTTTTCTTGGGGGCGCAATCAAATTACCCCGGAGAAGATGGCTTTAATTGGAGAAGCTTCCGTTAGACATGGCTTTAGACCCCTGCTGGTGTAGTGTTTTTTCGCTCCGGAAGGGCTTTGCATTCCAGCTTAGAGCAGGTTGGACACGACGACCCCTGGCGCGAATGTCCCATGGCTGTGTGCCCGACTGAAAATATGGGGTCCTCGTAAGCCGTTTAGCTGGGGACGCCAATGAACATCCCGTATCGGGGCCCACTTTGCGATAGGCTAGTGGTCTGTCTAGGCTGGAAACTAAACTTTAGCCTGGTCCACAACCGGAGTCTTTCGTTAGAGAAAGCAACCGATTTGAATTTGGACTGGGCTGGGGGCTAGCATTCAAGGCGGCAGGGATTGGTGCCATCGTTCCGTTGGCCGCGTTGTCCCTTTTTGTTGATGCTGGTGTTGACACTGTTCTAGATCTATTGCAACTTCGACCGAATCATGGCGACGACAGAGCGCAGACCCATCCTGCTGGATTTTGAAAAGCCCCTAGCCGAGCTAGAATCCCGCATTACCCAAATTCGAGAGCTAGCTGAGGATAACGATGTTGATGTGTCTGATCAGATTCATCAGCTTGAGTCTCGTGCCCAACAGCTCCGTCAGGAAATTTTCACGAGCCTGTCTCCATTTCAGCGTATTCAAGTGGCTCGACATCCTCGTCGACCCAGTACGCTGGATTACATTCAAGCCATTAGCGATGAATGGATTGAGCTACACGGTGATCGCCGTGCAGGTAAGGACGATTTAGCGCTGGTGGGCGGTATTGCTCGCTTTGAAGGGCAGTCTGTTGTAATGCTCGGTCATCAAAAGGGGCGCGACACCAAAGACAACGTGGCTCGAAATTTTGGCATGGCGTCCCCCAGCGGATATCGCAAAGCCATGCGATTGATGGAGCATGCGAATCGGTTTGACATGCCCATCTTTACCTTTATTGATACCCCTGGAGCCTGGGCCGGTCTCGAAGCTGAACAGCTCGGCCAAGGGGAGGCCATTGCCTATAATCTGCGCGAAATGTTTAAGCTCAGTGTGCCGATCATTTGCACGGTGATTGGAGAAGGCGGTTCAGGCGGGGCGTTAGGCATCGGTGTTGGGGACCGTCTGCTCATGTTTGAGCATTCTGTTTATACCGTGGCTAGCCCTGAGGCCTGTGCGGCCATTCTATGGAAAGATGCTTCTCGTTCAGCTCAGGCCGCTGAGGCGCTTAAAATCACGGCTTGGGATTTGAAGGATTTGGGTATTCTAGACCAGCTGTTGTCAGAGCCCATTGGAGGGGCCCATTCCAATCCTATTAAAGCGGCTGAAACCCTCAAACAGGCCCTTTCTGAAAATCTCAGTATATTGCTAAAGCTCTCTCCCCAGCAGCGTCGCGCTGCACGCTATAACAAGTTTCGACAGATCGGTGTGTTTTCAGAGGCCGCCTAATCTCTGGGTTAAAGGGTGCAGCTGATTGCGATTGCGTGTCTACTTGAGACCCCTCGCTCAGGAACAAGGCCACACAATTTACTTAACATTTGTTAACATTAAAAAGGCTCTCAGGCGAAAAGGTCCTGCTTGAAGCCATTTGACCGAGGGTTGGCCTCTCATTTGTCGAGCTTCAGTGAGCCTTTCGGGTCATTGTTAGCCGATCGATTGCTTTATTTTTGACGAGTTTTTAACAGCATAAGATTTAGACCGCATCATCTCATCTCCTTACTTCACTATGACGGCATCGACTCCATGCGCTCTGGTTACAGGCGCTAGCACTGGTATCGGCAAGGCAACAGCGCTGGCGTTTGCTGAGGCAGGGTTTGACGTTGTGTTGGTGAGTCGGTCTCAAGACAAGCTGTCGGAGGTAGCCCGTCAAATTAATGCCTTAGGACGGGGGCAGGCTCAAGGGGTTGCGATCGATTTAAGTGATGTGGACCAGGTTAAAGCTGCTATTGTCGAAGCCTTTAGCGCCTTTGGTCGAGTTGACGTTTTGGTCAATAACGCGGGTATGGGGTACACCGGTGCGTTAATTGATATGCCGTTATCCGATTGGCAACAGGTCATGGCCCTTAATCTTACCAGCGTATTTCAGTGTGTTCAGGCTGTGTTACCAGCTATGCGCCAGCAGGGCGGTGGCATGATTATTAATGTTGCCTCCATTGCTGCTCGGCAGGCTTTTCCGGACTGGGGCGCTTACAGTGTGAGTAAAGCTGCTTTGGTGACCTTGTCTAAAGCAATCTCGGTGGAAGAGCGCCCCCACGGTATTCGAGTGGTGACCATTCTGCCTGGGGCTGTGAACACGCCGCTGTGGGATACTGACACGGTCCAGGCGGATTTTGATCGCTCAGGCATGCTAACACCCAATATGGTAGCGAATGCAATTTTGCAGGCAGCGTTGTTGCCTAAGGATGCTGTTGTTGAAGAGCTGACGCTAATGCCCAGTGGAGGGGCGTTGTAGTCTTGTTGTTGTTTTTCTGTTATTTTTTCAGTCTTCTGATGTTGTTTTTTTGGCGTTTATCCGGTGTTCGCTTTGGAGATCCGAAGGTGTCTCTATCCGATGCCGGCTCTCTCTAGTCTGAAAATTTGTCCCTTTGGAGATTTCATTTACCCATGACCACTACAACTAATGGTTCTGCGAGCGGTTCGACCCTAGATCGCAATGTCAATAGCGCTAGCAATAATCCACTCGTGGCAGATCTGTCGTCTCAGGTGCGCCCCGATCGCTACAAAAAGAATGGCCAAGATCCTGACCTGCACGAGCCTTCTGAGGACAATACTGTTCTGAAAGAAGCCGTTTATACGATGCTCAGTGAGCTGGGCGAAGATCCAGAACGCGAAGGATTACTCAAGACGCCGAAACGCGTGGCGGAGGCCATGCGTTTTCTGACGCAAGGCTACAACCAATCCTTAGAAACGTTGGTTAATGGCGCCATCTTTGATGAAGGCCACAATGAGATGGTCTTGGTTCGTGACATCAACTTCTTTAGCCTATGTGAACATCATATGCTGCCGTTTATGGGCCGTGCCCACGTTGCGTATATTCCCAATCAGAAGGTTGTGGGCTTGAGTAAGCTAGCCCGAATTGTTGAAATGTATGCTCGCCGGCTGCAAGTACAGGAGCGGCTGACGCGCCAAGTTGCTGAAGCAGTTCAGGAAGTACTGGACCCTCAGGGTGTGGCCGTGGTGATGGAGGCCAGCCATATGTGTATGGCCATGCGAGGTGTGCAGAAGCCAGGATCTTGGACGGTCACCAGTGCGATGTTGGGTGTCTTCCAGGATGAGCAAAAGACGCGTGAGGAGTTCCTCAGTTTGATTCGTCATCAGCCGGCCTTCTCCAACTATTAGTGCCGCATCAAACTGCTCTAGCGCTTTCACCACGGTTGCCTTTAACGGGTCGCCGCTATAGTTTTAGTGTGAGCGACCTGTGCCATTTAGGGAAGCATGAGTTGGGTTTAAGGCATGCCCTAACACAGGGGCGATCTCTCAAAATGTCTTGCTTACTCTCCCAAAACGGACACATAGGAGCCTGTCATGTCTGAAGTGGAAACGCTAACCTCTGAAGCGGCTGAGCTGACTGCCAGTCACATTGAGGTCATTGAGACTGTGATTGACAGTCTGGCCCAAGATGATAGTGCAATGGTTAGCCATGATGACGAAGATGGCTATCTCTGGAAGTTTCAGTACGGCTCTGTGGAGGTGTACGTTCAACTTACGGGCACGACCGATGACGATACGCTAACGGTCTGGTCCCCGGTTCTGAAGCTGCCAGTGCAAAAGCAAGAGCAGCTGCTTCATCAGCTGTTGGAGATGAACTGCGGTAGTACCTTTGAGGCCTGTTTTGGGATTTCTAACCAGGAGGTGTTAATTTTGGCGAGTCGTGTCTTAGCCGATATTAATCCGGGTGAAATTTCCCGACTGATTACGATCGTTGCAAGCTTGGCAGATGAGCAGGATGAGGCGTTGCAGGCTGCTTATCCGGCAGCATAGTGGGCTTTGTCGGTGAGGGCTGTCGTGACGATGTCCGCTAAGGGATAATCAAGCAGATGAC
>JBCBOC010000402.1:0-4540 GCA_039821475.1 Cyanobacteria bacterium J06632_22
AAATTCAACCGCCTGTGCCAGCCGGGGTTGAGCGGCGGTAATCGCTGCGATCGCAACTAACGAGATCAGTTTTCGCATCGTAAACCTCCGACGGGGCTGCCCCTATTGTGGCGCGCCAATTGATGATGTGGGGTTAATTTTTGCCTACCGACGCCACCAGGTTTTAGGCGGCGCATTTTCAAGAATCTTTAACAGAACGGCCTTTTGCTCAATTTGGGTCCAGGGCAACAGGGTACCGATATAGTGGGTTTTGCGATAGCGGCGAATAGCCACCAAGGCAACGGTTTTATCGATCAGTTCCGCCGGTAAAAGCTCGGCTAGGTCAATCACTGTTTGGCCCGCGACTTTAGACAATGCCGCCAGTGCGATCGCACCGTTCAGCGCGCCGTTTTGCTTCAGCGCCTTGAGCAGCGTCACCAGCTCCTGCCCCTCCAGCTTAAAAGCACCGATAACCCGCAGTGCATCTTCAACAGACACTTTCGTTTTGAACTGCGGTTTACGATTGCGCTGCTGACGCACCTCCTCCGGCAACATCGGCCCCAATAAGCTAAACAGCTCGTCCAAACTCTTTTTGACCGTGTAAAATTCGCGCCGGCGCTTAATGCCCTCAAACCGCAGTAACAGCACAACTTTCTCGTAAATTGTGATCAGCAGTTGACTGGTGTAAATCTCACCCTCTGCTTCGAGCTGGAAGCGCTCCACCGCCAGAGTGTAGCTTTCGTCGTCCAGGGTCATGCGACTGTGGATAAACTCATACAGCGACGACAGCGCCGCCGATACAGTATCTTTCAGATCTTGCAACGCCGGGAGGGTCAGCTCACCATTATCCAAATCCGCTAGATAGGGGGCAATGGCCTGGTAATGCTGCTCGGCGCTTTTAAGCAAGAAAAACAGCGCCTCTAGCAACAGGTTGACCTCTAGAATCGGCGTTTTGTAGCGGGCAGCCAGTCCGTTTTGACTTTGGGCTGCCTTGGTCAGCATAAACTCATAAAAGCTGCTGGCATTGGCCTGCTCCAGCCGCCAGATTCTAAAGAACACCTCAGCCTTATCCATGCGGACCAGGGCTGTTTCCTCCACCGGGGACGTGTCGGATAGGTTTTCACTCTCGCTTTCTGCGTCGATTAGTTTGGGCAGCTCGAATAATTTGACCCCACCATCGGTCGCTGCCGAAGCTAGAAAGGACCGGTTAGCCGCAAAGGACAGTGCGATCGCGTTAAATCCATGGGTAATCGTCCTCACCTTGCGACTGGTCGCCACCTTAATCAGCGTTACCCGGTTGTCCGATGCTGCCGTGGCCAAGTAGGCCCCCTCCGCAGAGAAGGCCGCCGTGTTGAGGGTATCGCGGTGGCGAATGGTATAGGTCTTGGCCCCACCCGTCTTACTCATCACCTTGATCAGCTTAACGGTATGGTCCCACAGGCTAATGGCCAGGTAGGTCCCAAAGGGTGTGGTCGAAATCGCCTGTACTTTGCCCTGGTGGGTCATCTCGATCACCACTTCCCCCGTCGAGAGGTTGGTGATGCGGGTCCGGCCCTGATCGTAGGTGGCAAGATGGCTTTCATCGGGCGAGAAGCAGACCGCTTCGACCGTGCGGTCCTTAAGATCGTAAGGAATAGATGTGATTTCCTGGGCAGTTGCGATCGCAAAGACCCTGACCCCATTCTCATCCGGCTGCGCCAGATAGGTCCCTTTTGAAGAGAAACAAACAGGCTGAATCTTTCTCCCAGCCGAGCGTCGAGGCGAAAAAGACCGCAGGGTTTTCCGAGTCGAAACCTGAACAATTTTAACGTCATTATCCTGGTTCACCACCGCCAGGTAATCCCCATCTGGAGAAAACTGGGTTGCCCGAATCAATCCCTGATGACGCATAAACCGCTGCCCATCGCCAAAGCCACGACCACTGCCCACCCCTTCCCCTGTAGAGACATCAATCACCTCAAACGCGTCACGGTGCACCACCGCCAAATACTGCCCATCATTCGAAAACGACATGGCCGTAAACCGACCTTCGTAGGCAATCGTTTGGATTGCTTCACCCGTTTTTGTTTCAACAACTTTGGCGTTTGTCCCCTGCTCGTTTGACGACTTGTGAATCTGGTGCAGGTAGTGACTCCCACCGGGCGAAAAAATCACAGAGGGCGCATCCGTATCGTCCTCAAGGTTGAAATCATCGCCAACGTTAGCGCCATTGGACGTGGCCGTCCCACCCGCCTGGGTCAGCTCAATAAAAATGTTCGACAGCAGCGCCTCCACCCGTCGGCTGCTGGGTAGGTGGCCCGAGTCTAGGTCAATGCCCTGTGGGCAAATTGACGTAAAGGTTTCCTTCAGTGTTTGTAGGTGTTGACGCACCACATACCGATTTGGATGCTCAATTTTGGGATAGCGCTGGAGCCGTGTCAGCTTTTTAAGCCCATAGGCCACGTATTGAGCACTTTCCTCATCGTTAGACACATCCTGCTGAATACTGTTAACCGCAATGTCCCTCGACTGGCTCAGCTGAGTCCGTGTGTCAATAAATTCGTACAGCGTCGATAGGGCCGTATCAATGCTGTCCTTACAGTTCTGAAGCTGATCCCGCTGCAGGTAATCCTCGCTGGCTAACAGCAGCGCATTCACCGTTGCTAACGCCAGATTAGTCTCCAAAATCAGCAGCACTGGCTGCTCCATCGGCTGACCCGCCTCAGCCGCCCTGTTTGCGGCCTCGGCCATGCCTGCCCTCGCAAACAAATAAAACGTAGCCTGGGTCGCCTGCTGGGTCGCCCGCAGGTGCCGCCAGTAGCGATAGTTTTGGTTTAACTTTTTAGCAACGCTGAGAAACTGCGGCGGTAACAGTTCGCGGTCCTCGTCCGTCAGGGTAAGGCTAAGCTGCCCCGCATCACTACCCATCACGTCCGGGCCACCCTTTTCAGGGGAAATCAAAGGCAACATACTTAGTGCGGATTCGTGCGGAAAAAACTTTTCGGGTCGTCAAAAAGTACCCGTATGGTGGTCTACAGTCCCGACATCATGAATTCCGCATAGCCCCCCTCAATAGCCTATCCTCTAGAGCAATGCCCCCTCAGCGCCCACAACCTGAGACAGCCGCGGTGAATTAGGGCATCCCCCTTGCCTCCTAACCTTTTCCTCAACATGACTACAAACATCCCCCGCTGCCATATCAAAGTCATCAACGGCAACACCTGCCACCCCATGACCGCCAACATCGACGCTGCGGCCCAAGTGGCCAAGTTCCCACACACAGAAATTGTTACCGTACAGCCCCGCACCGGGCCAGAATCCATCGAAAGCTACTACGACGAGTACCTGGCCATCCCCAGCGTGATAGAGCAAATTATTCTGGATGACACCTCAGACGCCTTCATCCTTGCCTGCTGGGGCGACCCGGGTATCGAAGCGGCTAGGGAAGTGACCGATCGACCGGTAGTGGGCATTGCCGAAGCTAGCATGTACGTGGCAAATATGCTGGCCGCCAAGTGGAGCGTGGTGACAACGCTGCATCGGGTGCGCGACATGGTAGAAAAAACAGTTTGGAAAACTGGGTTTACCCACCGCTGTGCATCGGTACGCACAACAACCTTAGCGGTACTAGATACCGAAAATGACCGGCAAGCCACCCTAGAGACCCTGACTGAGACCAGTAAACTGGCCATTGAGCAGGACGGGGCAGAAGCCATCTGCCTGGGCTGTGCAGGTATGAGCGGCCTAGAGCAGCAGCTTGAGGCGCGGCTCGGTGTACCGGTGGTGGATGCCGTAGCCGCAGCAGTTAAGATGGCCGAGTCACTGGTGGGGCTAGGCAAGACGACCAGCAAACAGCGTACCTATCGACAGCCAGAGATAAAGAATCTCGTCGGCTATCCAGCCCACTTTCAGGCCGAGAAGATACGTTAGCAGCAGGTCGGTTGGGTTGAGCCTCACGAAATCCCAAAACTTTAACCTCCTTGAGCGTATTTGAGTTTCCCATGCGCTTTTCCTCATCGCCTAGGTCCCGATGACCTCGATGAGCCGGGACGCTACATTACCCTGCCGCACAAACATGACTTAAATTTGGGGCGTGCCGTTGTCGAAACATTCATCAGTACTCATGCGCCGTATTTGTTTGCAACGGTCAAAAATATCTTTCAACACCGTGGTGCGTATCGACGTTATAAAGCGTTACTCGCAAACAATGATTTATCGGAGCAGTGGACCAGTACGAAAGTCAGGCAGAGGCGGAGGCGCTTAAGGCCTGGTGTCACGACAATAATATTGAAGTTACTGAGTAATGCTCTGTTGTAGCTGTAAAGGCTGTGGGTATTGGGCGATTTATAGCGTTTCTCGCTGCACAAACGTTTATGGCGGTTGCTATAAACCCCAGTATTTCTGGAAAATAGTAATTCCAATTGGTATTTACCCATAGATTTTGTGCCCTTAGGCGATCTATGCCAACACCAAGCCTTGGCCTATGTGGGCATGAGCCTGATCAAACGTAATCTTCAAAAGGTAAAGCGATTATGGGTGTCGGTTGGATTGACAACATCTACAACAATGACCAAAACATCTG
>JBCBOC010000326.1:0-5195 GCA_039821475.1 Cyanobacteria bacterium J06632_22
CTGGATGAGACTATGTCGCATCATTCACGACCACAGACATATTGCTGAACATTTGGGGGTTGAAATTCTCATTCAACCCCGCGCTGCTTAACTCTGATATCTTGGTGCAAGATCTGAGCGAGTCTATGCAAGTTGGCTCAGAACGCATTCAAGAGATTGTGCTCTCTTTACGGCGGTTTTCTCGCCTAGATGAATCAACTTTTAAGCCGGTGGATATCCATGAGAACTTGGAAAGTACGCTGATGCTAATGCAGCACCGGCTGCGAGAAACAACACGCCGCCCCCCGATTCAAGTGATCAGAGACTATGGTGAACTGCCGTCAATCCATTGCGCACCGGCCGAGCTTAACCAGGTATTTACAAATATTTTAGGCAACGCCATTGATGCCCTAGAACAACAATATTTGCTCCAATCACAGCCGCAGCAAGAAACTGCCCCAGCTCTCCCCCCAGAAATTACCCTGCGAACCACCCTACGGGATAACCAGTGGGTAGAGATTGCGATCGCAGATAGCGGTATCGGCATGACCGAGGCGTTACAAGACCGTATCTTCGATCCTTTCTTTACCACCAAACCCGTGGGCCAAGGCACTGGCATGGGCCTCGCCATCAGCTATCAAATTGTCACCGATTTGCACCACGGCACCCTCAAGTGCCATTCCAAAGTGGGACAGGGGACTGAGTTTGTCATTGAAATTCCCGTTGCGGCGATCAACGCCTAACCCAATGCCTAGGGGTGATACCCTGACACAAATCTTTCGATGCCCGCGAAATCAGTATGGTGTTCGACCTGCTGATAGGCTAGCTCGGTCAGCAGCGCCTTCACGTCATCCGCCTGTCCTAACATCAGCTCAGTGAGCCAAAGCCCCCCGGATCGTAGGTAGGCGCGGGCCTGCCGGGCCAGCATCCGAATATCCGACAGGCCATCCGCACCGCCATCCAGGGCACCGTCCGGCTCGTGCTGCACTTCCGGGTCCAGGGTTTTGACCGTCTCACTAGGAATGTAGGGGGGATTCGTCACGACCCCGGCCAATGTGCCATTGGCCGTTAGGGGCTCAAACCAAGCACCCTGAAAAAATTGAATCTGATTTTGGACACCGTTTCGAGTCGCATTGTGTTGAGCCACCGCCAGGGCCTCGGTGCTGATGTCCACCGCCAAGATTTTTGCCTTAGGTAAGGCACAGGCTAGTGCGATCGCAATCGCCCCCGACCCGGTTCCCATGTCAACCCAGGTCCCCGTTTTCAGCTCCGCCCCCATGGCACTGGCTTCAATCCGCTGCAAAACAATGTCAACCACTAACTCCGTCTCAGGGCGAGGGATCAGCACCGCAGGCGTCACCGTCAGCATCAAATCCCGCCAGGGCGTCTCCCCCACCAAGTACTGCACAGGGACACGGTCGTGCACACGCTGCTGCCACTTTTGAGTCAGCACCGCCAAGGAAAATCGCAGGTCTACCGTTGTCGAAAATTGCTCGAGCCGCAGCGATGATCTGCTTAGGGTGCTGATCCCCTGAAGTAGCCAATCCACCTCGTAGGGATCAACCCGATGGGCGACAGCCTGGGTCATGGCCCACTGCCGCCATCGACTAAGCTCTGCGCCAGAGACAGAGGGCACTACAAAACGCGGAGGACGGATGCGATCGCATCGGTCTCCGTCAAATTAGCCAGTTCTGACACCGCTGCTTGAAAATCCGACTCCTTGACGTCATGAGTTACGGCCACCAGCTCAGCAATATCGTTTTTCAGATCAATCTGCACGATCGACTCCAAGCTGACATTATTCTGGCCAAAGACGGTCCCGAGATGACCAATTACGCCCGGTTGGTCCTTCACTAACAAGCGCAGGTAAAAACGCCCCACATGCTCAGACATCGGGCTAATCGAACAAAATTCCTCGTGGAAGCTAGCCAGTAACGGATTCGGCAGCTTTTCTTCAGCTGGCCCCTCCATCTCCAAAGTCGCCACAATGTTCATCACATCCGACACAACGGCACTGGCCGTCGGCCCTTCCCCGGCCCCTGGCCCGTACAGCATCACCCGACCAATGGGCTCACCCTCCACCAAAATGGCATTAAACACGCCATTCACACTAGCCAAGGGGTGATCTGTCGGAACCAATGCCGGATAAACGCTGAGCTGAATCGCCTCTGACGCTTGGCTGCGTTTTGCAATCGCCAGCAGCTTGATCACAAAGTTGAGCTTTTCGGCATAGGCAATATCTGAGGCACTGACGGAGCGGATGCCCTCACAAAAGACCTGTTCCCGATCAATCCGGCCCCCAAATGCCAAGGAGGCCAAAATGGCAATCTTATCCGCCGCGTCCAACCCATCCACATCCGCCGTTGGATCGGCTTCGGCGTAGCCCAGCGCCTGAGCATCCGCCAAAATCGGCTCAAAGTCCCCGCCCTCATTCTGCATGCGGGTGAGGATATAGTTGGTGGTGCCGTTGATGATGCCCGTGACGGCTGTGATTTTGTTCACCCCCAAGGACTGCTTTAGCGGTTGAATCACCGGAATCCCCCCGCCAACTGCTGCTTCCAGCAACACGTATACCCCAGCCTGATTTGCCGCCGCGAAAAACTCATCGCCATAGCGGGAAATCACAGCTTTATTCGCCGTCACCACGTGTTTGCCATGCTCAATGGCCTTAAGAATCAGCGACCGCGACGGCTCTAGTCCCCCGATCACCTCCACCACAATATCGATGTCGGGATCGGTAACGATGGCCGCTAGGTCGGTGGTGATCTCAGCGCCAGGAATGTCGATAGCACGAGGCTTAGAGAGCGATCTCACGCCAACCTTGGCAATCTCAATCGACTTTAGCAGCGGATGACGCCCGTCCGGGTCCAACAAAATCTTTGCCGTCCCTGTACCGACCGTCCCCAACCCCAGCAGTCCAACCTTAAAGACCAATGGTTTTCACCCAACGTACAGCCTGTCAATTGTATAGCGGATAGGGAAACCCAAAAACAGAAGGGGCACAGCATGCTGTGCCCCTTCTGTTTTTGTTATCTCAAACGCACAGGCTTCTAGTACGTTTCAACGTGCCAGCGCTCAGCCTTCTTCATGGCCCGGCGATACTCGGTCCAGTCCACACCGTTCTTACCAGCAGCCTCAGTTAGTGCCGCATCAATGCCGTCTTCCATACCGCGCAGACCGCAAATGTAAACGTGGGTCTTCTCGTCTTGGATGAGGTTCCACAGCTCATCGGCATGCTCAGCAATTCGGTGCTGGATATACATCCGCCCACCCTCAGCGTTCTTCTGCTCACGGCTAATGGCGTAAGTCAGACGGAAGTTATCGGGATACTTGGACTGGAGTTCTTCTAGCTCGCCCTTATAGAGAATGTTCTCAGTCTTAGGAATGCCAAAGAAGAGCCAAGCTAGACCATTGAACTGATAGTCAGGATTAGCTTCACGCTCCTTATCCTTGAACATGCGCCACAGGTAAGCTCGGAACGGTGCGATACCCGTACCGGTGCCAATCATAATGATTTTGGCATCCGTGTCATCGGGCAGCAGCATTTCTTTGCCAACCGGGCCAGTGATCTTCACTTTAGTCCCTGGCTCAAGGTTGCACAGGTAAGTGGAGCAGGTGCCGTAAACAGTTTCGTTTGTCTCAGGATGCTGATAAACCAACTGGCGGACACACAGGGAAACCGTCTTGTCGTCTACATCATCACCATGCTGGGTAGACGCAATGGAGTAAAGACGAAGCTTATGGGGCTTGCCCTTTTCGTCAGTGCCTTCGGGAATGATGCCGATGCTCTGACCCTCGACATAATGCAGGTCACCCTCAGACAGGTCAAACTTAAGGTGCTTAACGGTGCCGATGCCGCCTTCAGCAACTAGCTCGTCGTTGGATAGGCACTCACCCAGGTAAGGGTTCTTAGGCTTATAAATATTAACCGGGGGCTTCTTATGTTCCTTCGCTTTTGTTTGAGTCATGGACTTCTTGGGTGCTTGGTTGTCCGATGCAGAATCGGATGAGGCACTGCTGGTGGCAGCCTCACCCAACGGGCGAATGCTGACAATCTTGCCACCCATTTTCATGATCCGCTGTGCTTCCTGCGCCATGCGGGCGTAGGGAACAGTAATAAGTACGCTGCCGCTACGGCGCACGGGAGCATCTATGCTACCGGTCGAGCGGAGGCCCTCTACTTCATATACATAGAGGCGGTTGCCTGCTGTGCTGTTGGTGGTCACACCGACGCTTGAGTTATACATGCCTGAAAGTTCTTGCCTTTTAAACCGTCTGTTCTAGATCCTTTGGGACTCATATGTCCTGGAATCCACTGCGAATATTCGGAGCCCGGCTCGAATACTGTTCTTTCTAGACTATCATCGCAAGCAGGCCAATCAACACAGCACATTCGCCAGTTAGCAAGCGGGCTTCTAAGCTAGGGTGGCAAAATTGCGATCGCAATATGCCTCACATCCCTACTAGCCTAATGGCTTTTACCGACCGAAGCTGTCGCAACAGCAGCACTTTCCAACTATTTTTGGGATTGCTGACCCAGTTCACCAAATGGGCCTCAAAACCAGCAGAAGCCCTCTAAGACATCCGTAAAATCGTACAACCGTAAAAACTACGACCGTTAAGACATAAAGCCAAGACCCAGCAGTACGACTCTCCACAAAGCGGTAACCCAGCAAAGACGGGGTCAAGTTTCTGGCCTAGGAACGCTTCACGGCGGGTAAATCGAACCCTCAGGGCCTTGCCTTGCAACTAAAGCTGTAAATATCAGCCTCACATAGCGCAATTCTAGAACTTAATTTCAAAAATATTTTCTCGACAGAAATAATTCTTTCTTAACGTTTCTTGGCTTTTTCACAGGTCGGGATCCAACCTGCGATAGCTTGAAAAGGCTGAAAACCTTTAGCCGCAAGCCTTAGTGCTAGGTCCCAGTCAGCGTTGATGACGTTACCTGCCGGAAACCTGAGAACTTACGTGTCAGATTGTAAAAAACTAGATATCTCCTTATCATAAGTACAACCTGAATCCTTAAGGCGGTATTCCTAACTGCTTGTGCCGGTATGCCGAACAGGGCCGGTCACAACCATAAGAATGATCCCAGCATCATTCCAGGGACCAAGGACTATATTCCGTATTTCAAGAGGGTTTGAGATGACTATCGCAATGGGTCGCCAGCAGTCGCAGCGAGGATGGTTCGACATCCTCGACGACTGGCTGAA
>JBCBOC010000151.1:0-7505 GCA_039821475.1 Cyanobacteria bacterium J06632_22
GATCGTGAGCGCTCCGCGACGGGCCATGGTCTGACGCTGCACAAACCAATTCGATCGGAACTCGTCAGCGGTGTTTTTGATGAGGGCATCACCGCCTGGGCCTGTTCTGGAACGCCTGCCGACTGCGTCAAGTTGGCCCTAGAGGCCCTACTCGAAACCCCACCGGACCTAGTACTATCGGGCATCAACCACGGGGCCAATCTGGGCAGTGACGTGCTCTATTCCGGTACGGTGTCAGCCGCGATGGAAGGGCTGCTAGATGGCATTTCTAGCCTGGCCGTGAGCCTGGCCAGCTTCAGCTATCACAAGTTTGATGCAGCGGCCCAGGTGGCCTGCGCACTTGTCGCGCAGTTGGCGGCCCTACCGCCACCGGTTTTATTAAATGTCAATGTCCCGCCAGTTGAGGCCGATAAAATTAAAGGGCTGCAGGTGGCCCGTCTGGGGCAACGCCGCTACCACGACCTATTCGAAAAGCGTCAGGACCCGCGGGGCAAAACCTACTACTGGCTGGCTGGCGAAGTGTTAGAAGACGTGGACATGGTCGACGGCCCGAATTCAGGTGCGGCCCAGATGCCGTTAGATGTTCGGGCAATTCGCGACAACTATGTGACCGTCACGCCGCTGCACTACGACCTGACGGCCTATCACGCCACAGCGCAGCTATCGGGGTTGCAGTTAGGTTAGGGCCGGATCCGCCCCAGCCAAGCAGTCCTCTCGCAGCTCAAAAGCCACTCATCTCATACCGGTTTACCGTCTTGTCTGGCCCTCTATGAAGATTAACGGCGTAATCGCAACACACCCGCTCAAACTGGGAAAAATTTGAAGGAAAGCAGAAACATCTACGCAAACGCGGGATTACCTGCCTATCCTAGTGCTACGGGGTATAGCAACCGGCACCAAGGTTGGGCCGAGTTGCGAGTCACGGAGCGCTCTGCGCTTGAGCGATAATCGTCCTCGGTGGCTCAAGCTAAAGTGACCACAGTTATAGCTCGCTACGGCCAGCCCAAGTTTACGTGAAAGCCCATGTCAGATTTGACTACGTCCGCTTCGTTGCCTGAGTTCAAAGTCACGTTCTGGGGAGTCCGCGGCAGCATCGCTTGTCCCGGCGAGGAAACCGTGCGCTACGGTGGCAATACCTCCTGCATCGAAATGCAGGTCAACGGTGAACGGCTCATTTTTGACGGCGGCACTGGCCTGCGAGAGCTGGGCCAAAAGCTGATGATGGAGCTGCCGATTCGGGCCAACTTATTTTTTACCCACTCCCATTGGGACCATATCCAAGGCTTTCCGTTTTTTACTCCGGCCTTTGTACCGGGTAATGAAATAGATATTTATGGTGCGATCGCACCCAATGGCTCCACCATCGAGCAGCGCCTCAACGACCAGATGCTGCACCCCAACTTTCCTGTCCCCTTGCAGATCATGGGCGCAAAGCTCAGGTTCTGCGACCTGGACGTGGGCGAAACCATGACCATGGGCGCAAAGGACGACATCGAAATTGAGAACGCGCTACTAAATCACCCCGGCGAATCCGTCGGCTATCGCGTTAGCTATGCGGGCTACTCCGCCGCTTACATCACGGATACCGAACACTTTCCCGACCGCCTAGACGAAAACGTCCTTAAGCTCGTCCGCGACGCCGACGTCATGATCTACGACGCCACCTACACCGACGAGGAGTACCACAACGAAAGGACCAGCAAAGTGGGCTGGGGCCACTCCACTTGGCAAGAAGCCGTCAAGATGGCCAAAGCCGCTAACGTCAAGCAGTTGGTAATCTTTCACCACGATCCAGCCCACGATGACGAGTTCATGGACGACATTGCTCGTCAGGTCAAAGCCGAATTTCCCAACAGCATCATTGCCCAAGAGGGCGTGACCTTAGACCTCCCGAAGGCCAGCCGCGTTGAAGCAATGGCCTAACGTCAAGCGACGCTCAACACCTGCTGCGTTAAACATCTAACGTCAAACACTTAACGTCTAGCGCCATCGAAGGGAGGGTAGACCCCTTCGATGGCGCGACACGGCGTCAATCCACATCAGGAGCAGGAACAGATTTACCAGCCGCCTCTTCTGCTTCAACCTTGGCGCGCATGTCATCCCAATAGGCGCTGTAGGTCCACTTCTCGTTAGGGCCAACATCCTCAATCGTCCAACGATAGATGGCCTTATTGGGGTTCACCCCCACCTCTAGCAGCTTCGCTCCCATGTAATACTCCGTTTGCTTGCGGGCACGGGCTTTATAAGGCTCGGGATAGCGCTTCGGAACAGTTTTAGTGATGTGAGCTTGGGTCGGCTTTGCCATAGAAACGATGTGTAGCTGAATACACTTCTAATTTAACGTAGTGAGATTATCGACATGACATCCAACCGCTGATCGTCGGGATAATTGAGTTGTCCGAGGATTGAATTGCTAAACCTCTGCCACGTCCAGAATGGTCATTTTCCCTGAGCAAAAGCGATAGATTTCAGGCGATACACGTTTTGGTTCTACAGGTTTCAAGCTGGACGTGGTTTAACCGTTGACGCTGTTAACGATGACACTGCTAACAAATGACGCTGCTAACAGTGGCGATTATCGTAACGCCCGTGCACGCTGACCATATAGGGAACGCCATAGGTCAGTAGGGCCGACAACCAGCGGCCCTTACTCATCTTGCCCTGGGCGAGTGCTGAGCCGTGGTTAATCACAAACAAAAGGGTGCCCACCACCGCAGCAACCTGGACCGCTTTCTTCGCATACTGGGGGTCCACCAGCGCTAGAACGAATCCTTTCATAGCCTCTAAGCGGCGACACCCCGATGTCGCAGTAGCGCTGCCGTGCTGGGCTCGCGTCCGCGAAAGGTCTTGAATACCTCCATCGGCGGACGACTGCCGCCAAGGGCCAGCACCGTATCGCGGAAGCGACGTCCGGTTTCTTGCACAGCGGGCTCATTGTCCAAGCCCACCTCTTCAAAGGCAGAGAAAGCATCGGCACTGAGCACTTCAGCCCAAAAATAGCTGTAGTACCCGGCAGCATAGCCCCCCGCAAAAATATGACCGAACGCACAGAGAAAGGCATCTTCTGACAAGGGCTTAAGCACGGTGGTTTTCTCGGCCATACGATCGCGCACGTTCCAGATACTCTCTTTGCCACCAGGCTCGTATCGAGCGTGTAGCTCGATGTCCAACCAGCCAAAGTTCACCTGCCGCAGCATGGCACTGCCGGTCATAAAGTTTCGGGCAGCCAGCAACTTCTGGTAGTCTGCCTCGGGCAGCGGCTCGCCGGTTTCATAGTGGCGTGCCATCTTAAAGAGCGTGTCGCGGTCGTAGCACCAATTCTCCATGAACTGACTGGGTAGCTCTACAGCATCCCATTCGATGTTGTTGATGCCCGCCGCACCGGCATAGTTCACCTGGGTCAACATGTGCTGCAAACCATGGCCAAACTCATGAAACAGGGTCTCGACTTCGCGGAAGGTCATCAGGCTGGGCTTGTCCTCCACCGGCGGTGACTGGTTACACACCAGATAGGCCACCGGCAGCCGCACCGCGCTACCGTCCTTCGCGCGCACTACACACTCGTCCATCCAGGCACCGCCACGCTTTTCCGCCGGGCGGCTATAGGGGTCAAGATAAAAGTACGCCACCGGGTCACCCACTTCATTGCTCACCTGGAAGTAGCGCACATCTGCATGCCAAACCGGCGCCTGGCCATCGGCAGCCGCAATCGTCACCCCAAAAAGTCTCGTCGCCAGCTCAAATAAACCGTCTAACACCTGCGGCAGCGGGAAATAAGGACGCAATTCCTCATCGTTCAGCTCAAAGGTCTGCTCTCGCATCCGCTCGGCCCAAAAGGGAATATCCCACTGTTTCAAATCATCGGCCTCCGCTGCGCCCTGCGCCGCGGCAAACGCTTGCAGTTCCGCCAGCTCCCTGGCAGCGGCATCGTAGCTCGCATTGCGGAGTTCTTCCATCAGTTGCTCCACCGCGCTGACGGACCCGGCCATTTTACGCGCGACGCTCAGGTCAGCGTAGGTGTTGAAGCCTAAGAGGTTCGCTTGCTGTCGGCGCAAGGTCAAAATGCGCTCAATCAGGGGTTGGTTATCGAGTTCACCCGACGCGGCGCGGGTGATGTGCGCTCGATAAATTTCTTCTCGCAGACTGCGACGGCGACTGTGCTTGAGGAAGGGAAGATAGCAGGGCATATCTAGGGTGATATGCCAGGGCCCTGTCTCAGCTGTGGCCGTCTCGTGGCCAGCATCACGGGCCATCTGCGCCGCCAAACTGAGCAGGCTGGGCGGTAATCCATCCACCTCATCAGCCTGGGTCAACGCCAGCCGAAAAGCCTTAGTGGCATCGAGAACATGGTTGGAGAACTGGGTCGACAGCTCGGCCAACTGCTGCTGGATCTGGTTGAACTGCGCCTTGGCCTCCCCCTCTAGCCCGACACCAGACAGCTCAGCCTCTTTAATGGCGGATTCAACAATGCGCTGCTGGGCGGAGGTGAGCGCTTGCCAATCATCACTGCCCTGGAGCTGTTTAAAGGCTTTGTACAGCGGTTGGCTCTGCCCCAACCGCGTTGCAAACTGGACTAAAGCAGGCTGTACCGACTCGTAAGCCTCACGCAGTGCTGGGCTGTTTTTAACGCCCATGAGATGTCCCAAAATCCCCCAGGTCCAGCCCAAACGCTCGCTAATCTGGGTCAGCGGCTGAGCCAGTTGATCCCAAGTGGGCTGCACAGTTGCCTCTAAGCCTTCGAACTCAGCCGTCAGATCGTTAACAAGCTGACTGATTGCAGGCACAACCTGAGCCGCCTCGATCTGTTCAAAGGGGGGTAAACCCTGACCAATCAGTAATGGGTTGGAAACAGCTTGAGTCATGGTGAATTGAGTCGTGAGCGTAAACAATAAACAGTTCAGTCAAAGCCGGAATCGATAGCATACTGCACCCAGGTTAGGTCGAGGCACAGCCCGCCTTAAACCAGAGGATAGCTGGTCCGAGCGGCTTAGCCATAATCATTCTGACTTTGAGTTTTATCAGTATAGCGTCTGTTGAGGCGGGCGGCACGCGTGACCCACATCGTCCCCGCCTCATTAATCAAACTGTGTCTAAGATCAAACTGCGTCTAAGGTGCCCGCCTTAGTCCCCTGCCTAAAGTGTCGGATTGTGCGCTGACACACGGTATGCCTGGGAGCAAGGTGTCAAGATAAGCTCTCAGCGCTGTAAAACAATTTTATATGGATAAGTCCGTACAGCGAATCCTGGTTGGGGTGGCCTTTTTTGCCATCACTATTTTGGTTGCCGTATGCGGTTACATGGTAGCGGGCTGGTCCCTGTTAGAAGCCATGTACATGGTGGTCATCACAGTATTTGGCGTGGGTTACGGTGAGGTCAGACCCATCGAAGGAGCGTCTCTCAAGGCGTTTACCATCCTGGTCATCGTCGCTGGGGCCGTATCGGTGGCCTATATCGTTTCAGGCATTGTTCAGGCCATTGCAGCGGGCGAAATTCGAAAGGCACTGGATCTTAGACGCATGGTAAAAACGATTGAAAATCTGAATGACCACATTATTATCTGTGGCTATGGACGGATTGGACAGACCCTCGCCCAGCAAATGAGTGAGGAGCGGCGATCGTTTGTCGTGCTCGACAACAACCCAGATAAAGTCGCACGCGGACAGGCTCAGGGGTATTTGTGCTATCTCGGTAACGCCGCCGACGAGATCGACTTAGAGGCGGTGGGCATCCATCGGGCTAGTGCGATCGCAGCCGTCCTGTCGGATGATGCCATCAACGTTTTTGTCACCCTCACAGCCCGCGAACTCAACCCCGGGCTCATGATTGTCGCCCGAGGGGAAGTCCCGGCCACCGAAAAAAAGCTACGCCTGGCGGGCGCCGATCATATTGTCCTACCGACCAGCATCAGTGCCCTTCGCATGGCTCACCTACTCACCAACCCGGCCACAGAAGACTTTTTGACTCAGGTCAATAGTCAGGAAAATCTCAATCAACTGCTAGCCGAAATCGACATTCAAATCAGAGAATTACCGGTCAACCCACAGTCGGATCTAGCCGGTAAAACCATCGGTGACATAGAGGTGAAAGGACGCGGAACATTTATCATCGTGGCGCTGCGTCACCATAGCGGAACAATCAGAGTTCACCCCAGCCACGATGCTGTCTTAAACCTAGGCGACGCCGTGCTGATTATGGGCCATCAGGACGACATGCCCAACATGATTCGGCGCCAGATGAATCGCCCCAAACTGCAGTATCGAGGTGCCCGGGTGAGATAACTACGGACAACCCAGATCGCCACGTGAGCAGGAATACCGACAGGTGCCCCAACACCATCAGGAGGATTACCAATATGACAAGCTGACTGAGACAGAGTTTTCACCTCAAAAGGGTCGTAATATTCAAAATATGTCGTCTACAGAATACGCAGACCTCAGGACGTATGCAGAAAATGATCCCTGAGCATGGGACAGAGGCAATCCTCAAAAGAGTTTTCCTAAAAGAAAGACAAACACCTTTGGTCTTCTCTAACAAGGGTTAGAAATGGCACGAAAATATAAGCTTTTCTTGATACCATCGCAGATACACGGATACATCTACGACAGGGCACTCGATATAGTTAGAGGCAGATAACAAATTCCTGAGACCAATATCTTGGACGACAGGGATATTTTAGACAATCTCTGGACCGCATCCACCGACAGCGATTGCATGACATCCCAATACACACTAAAGCCCTATAGAAGTCCTTGAAACTTTGCCCTATCGCCACTGCCGCTCTCAGCGTACCAACACTGCTACCTGCAATGAGGGCACTGCGCGATTTTACTGGCACAAATACTTAGATTGGGAACACAAAAAATACCTTTTCAGACATTCCCGGGGAATGAACGTACCTTTTGCTCACTTTTAGCAACCTCGTGGGAAGGTTTTTTTACGCAATAAGAACCCGTTTGACCTCGCCCTTCTCTAAGACCATCTTTCTATGAACACCAAACTTTTCTTCAATTCGGAGACCAACCAAGTTCTTCGCCTGCCGGTCAACAAACAGGGTCTGTGTCAGTTAGATGTTGGTAATCGAACGTTTCATCTGCCTGTTCAGGCACTGGAGCTTTTGCACTATCACCCTGTGTCGATCGACACTGTTGAGACACTTTCCAGTCAAGCGCCAGCATTGAGACAGCAAAGCCGGTAATCGTCAAAGCGATCTTTGGGGTTCGCAGGAGAAAATTCATGCGAACCCCAAAGACGCATCACCAAAGCGTATCACTCAGCAAGAAAGAATGATGCCACAGCATCTGTGAGTGGGATGTCCCCTATAAACCGCGCCCAGCTTGAAACCTGTAGTCCCCAATCGCATATAGCCTGAAATGCATAGCTTCTCTCTAAGGAAAACTCCAGTTCTGGACGTGGCAGAGGTTTAGCAACCGCCACAAACGTCTGTACGCGGTTGCGGGCCACTTGGCGACCATACCCAGGGTTTCACAGCCAGAACTGTCCTCAGC